>DASQZS010000023.1:0-4428 GCA_035638535.1 Candidatus Acidiferrum sp. | reverse complement strand
CGGTCGGGCGGAGATTATGTGTTCGTGAGCAGATCGATTAATCCGACTTTGGGTTTCGCGAACAATTTCTTCTGGACCGTGATAGCGATCCTAGGCATCGCATGGAATTGTCTCTTCATGGCCTCCACAGCAATATCATCATCCTTGGCTGTCGGTGGCGCAGTATTGAGTAACAGTTACATGACTTCACTTTCACAAGTTGCTACTCAACCGCTCTGGTCTTTTCTAATCGGAGCCGTCACTATGCTCCTCATCATGGTGCTAATGATCGTGGAGGTAAAATGGCTCAAGGTTGTGAATTTCGTAGCGTTCATAATCGGCATGATCACTGTGTTCACATGGATTGCGGTCCTAGCGATAACCCCTCAAAGTGCCTTCATAAATTCCTTCAATAGTTTCGCCCAGTCCTACACGAACAATCCAGACAGCTATCACATGATCATTCAAGCGGCACAACAAAATGGGATGACGATTAGCCCTGACTGGAATGTGGTACTAGCTGGAACAATAACAACACTTCCAATCAGCTACTTCACATTGGGAGGAGCCAATGTCGTTAACTTCTTCTCAGGAGAAATCAAGGATGTCGGTCGCACGGCAGTATGGTCGACACTGATACCGCTATTCGTCATTACAATTTTCACAATAGTGCTTGGATCCGTTCTATTCAACGCTACTGGTTACCAGTTCCTAGCTTCGCTAAGTTACCTAGCATTTAACGTCCCGTCTTCCTATGCTTTACCAACCGCCCCGTACATACCGCTGATAGTGGACATCGCAGCGCCTAACATTGGGATTGTAGTACTTACCCTAGCCGGAATGATATGTTGGCTTTACTTACTCGCCATGACATTCTACCTCGTTGCCACTCGAAATCTCTTCGCATGGAGTTATGATGCTGTGATACCTACATGGTTCTCTCAAACTCACAGGAAATATCACACCCCAGTCCGATCCGTTGTAACAATCACGGTCATCGCGATTATAGGCACGGCATTCTACGCATGGTTCTCGTTGGCGTTCTCCTTCACCAACTTCACAACTGGTTTTAACACCGCATGGCTTGTCGCTTGCGCGTCAGCAGCAGTCTTCCCGTTCATCCGCAAGGAGTCATTCGAAGCTCTTCCAGGTTTTGTAAAAAGTCGCATTGGACCCATACCAACCATGACGATAATGGGAGTCTTGGGAGCATTGTCAGTTATCGTAATGGACCTGTTCGTAGTTTTGAATCCTGGCTACGCGGGAATCCCAACGAACCTATCTAGTGTCTCACTAGTAATACTCGGTGTAATCTTCATAATCGGTGTGATTTACTTCTTCGCAGCCAAAGCCATCCAAAAGTCACGAGGACTCGACCTATCACTTGTGTACAAGGAGATTCCGCCGGGATAAGTCAACCAGCGACTAGCGGACATCAACAGGACCATTACTGTCCATCTTTCTTGATTTAGATCTGCAGATGATGTGCAACGTAGCATGCCATTTGATCGGTAGATGAGATTCGAAACAGCAACAGATCACAGGTCTATGACTTCATGAGATCTCTTTTTCCACAGACCAAATCGTAGCATGATGCAGCTAGGATGTCGATCGTATCGAAGAGAGGCACTGAGATATCTTTCGACTTGATGAGAAGCGGGATCTCAGTGCAACCTCCTATAACACCTTGAATTCCAGTTTTTTCTTTCAGTTCCTCAATGATATTGATTAGTTTGGTCTTATCCGCTTTGTTACGGCGGCCTGACTCGACTCTAATTGTGATATCGTTGATGATATCCTGTTGTCCTGATCGCGGTTTGATTAGCGTGATTTCCCGATCGGCTAATGATTTATCGTAAATCTGGCGATTCGCTGTGAATTTGGTGGCAAGCAGTAATACTTTCTTAATCCTTCTCTTCTTGATTTTTTCAGCTGTTTCGTCGACTATACTGAGGATTGGGACGTGAACGGCTTTCTGCATCACGTGTAAGAAATGGTGTGCGGAGTTGCATGGAATCGCGATGAAATCCACGCCGGCCTTTTCGAGGAGCTTGACGCTATCTGCAAGTGCCCTTTTTACTTCGATTTCATCGAATCCTTTCCACATTCGTCCGTCGGGTACAGGGAAACTGTTTATGATGATTGGCGGAAAATCGGAATTGTATTTCGCATCGAGTTCTCTTTGACATCTTCTGATGATGTTAAGGTATAAGCTTGCAGTAGCTTCTGGTCCCATACCGCCCAGTATTCCTAGTTTTGCGGCGTATTTCTTCAAATTAACCCTCCAAATTGATGTGTTATGCGGAAATTGTCAAGGTCTGAATTGCTGGACGGTGAGTGTTTCTTTTGAGGTAGTGCACGCGTCGAGAAGCTTTGAATCGACATCTACACCTATTCCTGGGGCAGTAGGTACTTCCAATGTGCCGTCTTTTGTAAGTTCGAATTCCTTGGTAATTATGTCACGTTTAAAGTAACGTTTGCTAGCGGATATATCACCTGGTAAAGTGAAACCGGAGAGGGAGGCGAGTGCGACATTGAAGGCTCGACCTATGCCGGTTTCGAGCATTCCTCCGCACCAAACTGGAATTTTGTGTAGTTGACATAGGTCGTGGAGATTCTTGGAGCACGCGAGGCCACGCATTCTGCCAGCCTTTATGTTTATGATTCGGCATGCTCCGATCTCAATCGCTTTCCGCGCGTCTTCGACGCTGTGTATGCTTTCGTCAAGACATAATGGTGTGTTGAGGAGTTTTTGTAGTTTGGAGTGGTCAATTATGTCATCGTGAGCTAATGGTTGCTCGATCAGCAATAGGTCGAATGTATCTAGTTCACTGAGCATATTCGAATCCTGAAGCGAATAGGCTGAATTGGCGTCGACCTGCAAGAGAATTTTGGGGTACTTCTTCCTGATTTCCTTGACGGGTTCAAGGTCGTAGCCTGGTTTAATTTTGATTTTAATCCTTCTGTAACCGTCATTTAGATAGGATCTGATGTTGTCTAGAAGGTCAGCGATTGTCGGTTGGATTCCAATGCTGACTCCTACCTGAACTTCTTTCTTCTCACCGCCGATAAGTGTCGAGAGAGATGTATCGCGGAGTTTTCCCATCAGATCCCATAAACCCATCTCGACTGTTGCAACAGCCATGTTATTACCACGTATAGCCTTCGTTCTGTCTATGAATGAGGCGGGACTGTCAAGTTCTTCTTTCAGGACTATTGGCGCAAGTAGTTGTTTGATTATGTATTTCGCGGAGGCTATGGTCTCCTCGCTATACCATGGCCCGCTTGCTGCAACGCACTCGCCATAGGCGGTCACGCCATTCTTCTTTAATGCTACAATGATAGCTTCTTTGACATGTTCTACACCGAAACTCGTCTCGAACGGAGAAACCAATGGTA
Organism: Candidatus Acidiferrum sp.; assembly: GCA_035638535.1. GTDB lineage: Archaea > Thermoproteota > Bathyarchaeia > 40CM-2-53-6 > 40CM-2-53-6 > FEN-987. The sequence goes on along the minus strand of DASQZS010000023.1, from coordinate 1,050 downwards.
AATTGATTTCACGTATCTCAACAGATTCTACGGGCATCAGTGCCTGAGAATTCGTTCTAACGGCCTCCTCTCTAATTTTACGAAACTACGCGGATAATCGGACTTATCCAATATCACTTCGGTTGCGATATATCGAGCTTTGAACAAGCGTACATACAGTTCGCGTGTCTCCTCTCGCCATTTGATGAGAATTCTTCGGTTGAAATCACGCAACTTATCGTAACTGTACGGGATCTCGACGAGTACAGAGTCTGATCGTTTCAAGGAAGACTGCCCAGTCGGTATACGGACACCAGATTCGATTTTGGTAGGATTGGCTACGAGCGAATCGTCGACTTGCTCGCTCACGAAAAGCGAGCGTGAACTAGTTCTTTTCTTTACTCTTGGGCTTTTTATCCACCATTCTGCGAGGAAACGGTCCGTGGCTAATCCTTCGTTTACTCTGTCCTCCATTTCTCCGTAGTAGTTAACGTAATACGCCCTTGTCAACGCGCCTAGTGTGTTCAGGTTGAACCAGTTGTTTATACTCTGCATGGAGTCATAGGTCCAGCAGATCAGATCGTAACCCTCTTTCAATGCGTAATCCCGTTGCTTGAGCTTCAGCATTCTCCCTATGCCTTTGCTTTGGAAGTCTGGGATGACGCCGGTCAACTGGGAGTACAGAACACGTTTTCCTTCATGCTTTCCGAGGATGCAAATTGTCGTACCAATCGGCCTGTTTTTGCCATCATATGCGACCATGATGAATCCGCCCTTCTCATTGATCGGGCGGAGCACGAGTAATGGTACGACTGAACTCTCACTCATTCCCCATGCGTTTCGTTGAACGTCTTCGCAGTCTCTGTAGTCCTGAATAGTTATCGGTCGTCTGAAGGAAAGTTCATCAAAATTATTCCGTTGAGGCATCGGTTGCACTATCCCGTCGTAAGTTTTAGAATAGACAACGCTACGGCCTTCGTTGACAATTTCAAATCTTCCAAATCTATGTACTCGTCAGTGATGTGAGCTACGCCGGCTCTTCCAGCACCGTAATTAACGGATGGTATACCC
>DASQZS010000022.1:0-3097 GCA_035638535.1 Candidatus Acidiferrum sp. | reverse complement strand
GCCAAGCCAGTATTAGTTGCAATTATGATCTGTTCTTCCCCTGACGTGATCAACGCTTCTGCCAAAGTGTCGTTGTCGTCAAATTGTGTAGCGATGATCCCGCTGGATCGAATATTTGAGAATGCATCTAGAGGTGTGCGTTTTATCGTTCCCTGTTTAGTCACTAGGGTTAGGTTTTTGGTTGGAGTGAATTCGTCCACTGCCACTGTTCCGGTAACTTTTTCGCCTTCACCAAGTTGCAGGAGGTTTACGAGTGGCGTTCCTCTTGCCGATCTTCCCGCCTCAGGGATCTCATGAGTTTTCATTGTGAATGCGCGTCCTTGATCTGTGAGAAACATTACGGTATGAATTGTTCTTGTTGCGAGGACCTTGAGTATCTTATCTTGTTCTTTCAGGTCCATCGAAAGGATTCCCTTGGCTCCTCGACCGAGGGCGGTAAAGGATTTTGAGGTTACACGTTTGATGTAGCCGTCTCTGGAGAGGAATACGAGCGCCTGTTCGTCTTGTACGACTTGTTCCACGTTGAAATCTACTGATTCTAAACGGACTTCTGTGCGTCGTTTGTCACCGTACGTTTCACGAATTTCAGCAAGTTCCGCCTTGAGGACGCTGAGAAGTTTAGCGCGTTCACCCAGCATCATTTGTAATTCATGAATCTCTGATCGTTTTTCGTCGGACTCTTTCTTGATCTTACCAGATTCAAGTCGTGTGAGTTGTTGGAGTCGCATCTGCAGTATTGCTTCAACTTGTTTTTCGTTAAGGTTGAGGCTGCTTAGGTTTGCGGCGGCCTGCTCAGGGCCGTCGGAGGCTCGAATGATTTCAATCACTTTTTCAATGTTCTTCAGTGCGATTGTGTATCCGTCAAGGACATTGAGGCGTTCTTGTGCTTTCTGGAGTCGAAACTTGGATCGTCTTTCGATTACTTTAATCCGGTAATCGATGAATGCTTGAAGTGTTTCTTTCAGATTGAGGATTTGCGGTCGTCCATCCAAGAGTACTAGGTTGATGTAGCTGAAGCTGGCATGCAGTTGTGTCATTTTGTAGAGTTGGGCTTTGACGACTTCAGGTTGGTATCCAGGTCTGAGGTCTATTGTGACTCTGATGCCTTCTCGGCTTGATTCGTCTTTGATGTTAGAGATGCCGTCGAGTTTGTCTTCCCGGACAAGGTTGGCGATATCTTCAACTATCTTTGACTTGTTCACTTGAAATGGAACTTCAGTTACGACCAGCCTTTTCCTGTCGCCTTTCAGGATTTCTTCTTCGATGCGCGCGAGTATACGGATGGAACCTCTACCATGATTGTAAGCTTGTAGTAATGAGGTTGCGTCGTAAATTATTCCGCCGGTAGGAAAGTCTGGTCCCTTAATGAATTTCAGTAGGTCTTCGACGTGAGCATTCGGGTGATCAACTAAGTATGTTATCGCGTCGATGACTTCACTCATGTTGTGAGGTGGAATGCTGCAACTCATTCCCACTGCAATGCCTGAAGCCCCATTTACGAGGAGGTTTGGGAAACGTGAGGGGAGAACAGTTGGTTCTTGAAGTGAGTCATCAAAATTCGGCATCCAGTCCACAGTTTCTTCGTCCAGCTCGCCTAACATTTCTTCCGATAGTTTTGCGAGTCTGGTCTCTGTGTACCTCATCGCGGCTGGTTCATCGCCGTCGATGCTACCGAAGTTTCCCTGTCCATCAATCAGAGGATATCGCATGGAGAATTCTTGAGCCATCCTTACTAGAGCGTCATAGACGGACATGTCACCGTGGGGGTGGTATTTTCCTAGAACCTCTCCTACGACTCTCGCAGATTTCCTATGCTGAGTTTTAGATGTGAGGCCAAGGCCTTGCATGGCGAAGAGTATTCGGCGTTGAACTGGTTTCAGTCCATCACGAACATCTGGGAGTGCTCGTCCGACGATTACACTCATAGCGTATTTGATGTACGATTTGCGCATCTCGGTCTCAATAGCGACCGGTCTTATGCGTTCGGTTGTAGGCGCGGTTCCCAATAGGAGCGGCCTCTAGATATCTAACCAGTCCACTTCGTCAGCGTTTTCCTGAATGAACTGACGACGTGGTTCTACTATATCGCCCATCAAAGTTGAGAAGACCTTGTCGGCCTCTGCAGCGTCATCCACAGCGACGCTAAGCAACGAGCGAGTTAGAGGGTTCATGGTTGTATCCCACAACTCTCTAGGGTTCATCTCTCCGAGACCCTTGAACCTTTGAACCACGTCCGGTTTTCCTTTCAGTTCCACTTCCACTATGTTCTTGCGTTCCTTTTCGCTCATAACGTTGAATATTCGATCGCCCTTCCGAATTCGGTAGAGTGGTGGTTGAGCGATGAAGATCCTGCCTGTTTCGATGAGTTGTGGCATATGTCTATACAAGAATGTGAGAAGTAACGTGCGGATGTGGGCGCCGTCGACATCAGCATCCGTTAAGAGGATAATCTTACCGTAACGCAACCTGCTCAGATCGATATCATTACCAATTCCTGTTCCTATCGCTGTCACCAAGGCTCGGATCTCGTTGTTATCCAAAATCCTAGTGAACCCGTGTTTCTCCACATTCAATATTTTGCCTCTCAATGGGAGAATTGCTTGAGTCCGCCGATCTCTTGCCTGCTTTGCGCTTCCTCCAGCAGAATCGCCTTCAACAATGAATAGTTCGGTTTGCTCAAGGTCGTGAGCTTGACAGTCGGCAAGCTTTCCAGGAAGCGTTACGCCTTCCAATGCGCCTTTCTTTCGCACAAGCTCTTTCGCTTCCTTCGCTGCTAAGCGAGCCTGTGCCGCTTCGGATGTTCGCTGAACGATTACTTTCGCAACAGCGGGATTTTCTGAGAAGTAAGTTTTGAGACCGTCGTAGAGGATTGATTCAACTGTTCCGCGAATTTCACTATTGCCCAATCTAGTCTTCGTCTGCCCCTCGAACTGAGGGTTGGGCAACCGGATACTGAGAACAGCCGTTAATCCCTCACGTACGTCGTCACCCTGAATTTTCAGTTTCTCCTCATCTATTATGCCATGACCAATAGCGTATTCGTTGATGGCTCGAGTAAGCGCTGTCTTCAAACCGACAAGATGCGTTCCGCCTTCTC
>DASQZS010000021.1:0-4427 GCA_035638535.1 Candidatus Acidiferrum sp. | reverse complement strand
TCCAAAACGGTAAAGTCGCTCTAACTCGTTGACGAACGACCCCCACCCATCCCAAGCAAGACAAGAACGCAACTTACAAAGCACTATGTTGCCATCAAAGATCAAAGCCTTATCTGCAATCTGCGATAATCTGTAGGTAGGTGAAATATTGCCAAAGAAGAAAGCGAAGAAGTCAGCAAAAAAACGGTAAAGTGAAGGAAAACCCGGCGACCAGCACCGACGGCGTCGCCGGCCGAACCCTAGCCACCGAGCATCTCTCTTGCCTCGCTTCTGTGCTCTTGTGCTCCTGTGCAAATCTTCTGCACAGTTACTGATTTTTCTACGCCTCGGGTATGAAGCATCTCATTGAGGTCTCTTGCTTTCAGCAACTGAATATTCATTCTTGCGGTATACTGCTGAAGTGACAGAGTCGTCTTTAAGCTCTTAGAAATCCTAATAATTTGTGTCGGATCTGAGAGGTCGAATTGGCATGTCGTTAATCGCAAGTGAGCGTTTGAAAGAGTTAAATGGATTCAACGGTAATTATTCGAATGTTTCGGAATGAATGGTGTGCATGATTTAGGCGGGATGCATGGTTTTGGTCCGGTTAAGATAGAAGAGAATGAGCCAACTTTTCATTCTGAGTGGGAAGGAATTGTTTTCGCGTTGTGCCACGCTAAACCGGCCTGGCTTTACAACACCGACGAGTTTCGTCACTGTATCGAGAATATGAATCCAACAGACTACCTTGCGGCGAGATATTACGAGCGCTGGCTCTTTACTGCTGAATATTACCTCTTGAAAAAAGGTGTCATCACGAAGAAGGAGTATGATGCACGCACACGATTATTCAAACGAAATCCACGAACCGCACTTCCTCGCTTTTATGATTCTAAACGAGTGATGGAGGCTGTTCGGCTAATACATGAAGGCAGCTCGACACGACGTGATGTGCAACGTCAACCCAAATTTAAGGTCGGAGATCGGGTTCTCGCCCGAAACATCAATCCAACCGGTCACACGCGCCTTCCACGATATGTAAGAGGAAAAGCTGGGACAATCATGAGGTTGCATGGAATCCTCGTCCTCCCCGATACGAACGCACATGGTAAGGGAGAAAATCCTGAACACGTATACAGCGTACGGTTTGATTCGAAAGAGGTCTGGGGAGAATCTGCCGAAGACAATGAGTCATTACACGTTGATCTATGGGAAAGTTACCTTCAGAAACACTAACATCAAAACCAATGTACTCGGTGATGCGTAATTTATGAAAACAAAAATTGGCATTAATCAAACCGATAATCCGCATGAGCATCAGGAGTCTGATTTAGCGGCGAGAACACGTGCGTTGGAATCTCTCCTGCTTGAGAAACGTTTGGTTAGTACGGATGCGATTGAGAAACTGATCTCGTCATACGAAAACGACATCGGTCCAATGTTAGGAGCCAAAGTTGTTGCTAGAGCTTGGGTTGATCCTGAATTCAGGAAACGACTGCTGAAAAACGCTACTGCCGCTTGTAGAGAATTAGGGATTGGAGGAATGGAGGGTGAGAATATGGTTGTAGTTGAAAACACTCCAACCGTTCATAACGTGGTCGTCTGCACGCTCTGCTCATGCTATCCGTGGCCAGTGCTCGGCCTTCCTCCGAACTGGTACAAAAGTCCGCAATACCGCTCCAAAATGGTGATCCAACCACGCAAAGCTCTCCGAGAAGACTTCCATCTCGAAATCGGATCCGAGAAAGAGATCAGAGTGTGGGACAGCAGCGCAGAGATCCGATACCTAGTACTCCCCGAACGCCCAAGAGGAACTGAGCGCATGACCGAAGCACAGCTCGCATCAATCGTCACACGAGAATCAATGATCGGCGTAGGTCAATTAGCAGGCAAAAAGAAGAACCGGAACGGAAAACGAAAACAATGACGACACCAAAAACGAAAAACCAATCTAAAGCATATCACCGAGACAAAGCGAAAGTCAAGCGACTTATCTCCAACATGGACGGTCAGACAGCATTACCAAGAAAAAATGGTGAACTCGTCTTCCAATCCCCTTGGGAGAGTAAAACATTCGGTTTGGCTGTAGCGCTACATGAGAAGGGATTGTATGATTGGGACGAATTTCGTAAAGCTTTGATCGACGAAATCAAGCAATGGAACTCTAAACATAACGAAAATGATGAGGAGTGGAGTTACTATGAACGCTGGCTCTCATCACTTGAAAAAATCCTGCTTAAGAAAGGAATATTCACCAAAAAAGAACTTGACCAGAGAACCGAAGAATTTGAAAAAGGACTAAGGGATGACCATCATCTCCATTAACCTACAAGCGTTCACAATCTTCACATACTCAGCCGTTCCAGTCTTCATGCATCATGAGCATAGCAGAGAAGAAAGGAGACGCACCATCCTCTCTAGAGTTAATGCTCCGAAGGACGATAGGAGACAGCTACAGGATCCTTGTTTGGAAGATTCTGCTTTGGCGATTCGCACTCGCTACTAGAAACATAGTTGCTTTGGAAGATGCGTTAGAGCTTGCTTACTCAAAACCATTCAACGCGCTGATTACTCCAAATCAGATCCGCAGCGAAGTCCAAGCATTATGCGAGATCGTTCGCCGAAGAAGACCGCGAACAGTGCTTGAAATCGGAACAGAACATGGGGGAAGTTTCTTTCTGTTCAGTCGAGTAGCGGCTCCTGATGCGTTGCTCGTCAGTGTAGACTTAGCAAAGGAAGATTTGAAACCTTGGCGGACACTTTGCGCTGATTTGCGGACGAAGGGGCAGAAGGTTTCCGTTATTGACGGAGATTCTCATGCCGCCTCAACGGTGGAAAGGGTGAATCGAGTTCTCGGCGACCGAAAAGTTGACTTTCTATTCATCGACGGAGACCACAGCTACAAAAGTGTTAAGCAAGATTTTGAAAATTATATAGGCTTCCTAAACGATCCAGGCTTGATCGCTTTCCATGACATTAACCCTGATTACTTGACGAGATTCGGAAAACGAACAGATAGTAGTTCGGGAGAGGTTTACCGGTTCTGGGCCGAAGTGAAAATGAAATATTCACACACCGAGTGCATCGATAATCCTGACGAGAATGGATTCGGAATCGGCATCCTATTCATTGGGTCGTGGCCTGAATCAACGCAAGGTCAACCCGTAACCAACAAAGCCATAGAGTGAAGCGAATGAATTCGTCCGAATATTGGTATCTTGACAGAGAGAGAAATCAAATCGAAATAAAGATCGAATATGAACTCGGGTTCTTTGGTCTTTGCACACACACATTACTAGCGTTGACTCAATGTTATCCATCCGAGACATATTTCAGCGTAAATTGGCCAAGGCAGAATCGGTGGAGAAATAATGATCAGATCGGAAAAAATCTCTTTGAGCTATACTTTCATCCGAATCCTGATGTTGACCTACATAACCTCGTTAAGGTTTCCCCCACGCATCAACATCTCATATACGAAGATCTAGACTTTAAAAAATTGAATCCGTATATTCAGAATTATTTCCTTCCTTCAGACATCGTGAGGGCGAAGCAAGAGGAGTTTGTGCATAAGTACAATATTGATTATGAGAACACGATCGGTTTGTGTTACCGCGGAACTAACAAATGGTTGGAGATCGCTCAGATCCAGCAGGAATATTATGTTCAGGAAGTCAAACGATTGATCACTAAGGATCCAAGTCTGAGAATCTTGATCCAGACAGATCAGGAACAAATACGAAATCAATTCGTGAGAACTCTAGGTGAACGCGCCTTCTTTCTCTCCGAATTGCCAGTTTCGTCTTCGCAAATTCCGATTCATGATTTGTTTGAATGCGAACGAGGAATTTCGAATTTCGAATGGGGAACCAGGCTGTTTGCTGCAATTAACATATTATCAAAATGCAGGTATACGATAACTCACACGGGCAGCATCGGTTTGTGGACGTATCTTTTCAGGGGAACACCTAGGAACGCATGCCAATTGAAACCTGGACCACCTGATGTTTACTCTAGTTTTGAAGGCGAAATGCGATTAAAACGTCGGATATTGAAAAAAGCGAGAAGGCTGCTATTCAATAATTAACAATCTATGGCTCAGGATATTACTCACATGATTCATGTAACATTATGTTAAGTAAGCTAATTGGGTTCTTCATCATAGTTAACGTAATTCAAAGCGTAAGTGTGTGGCGTTTTTGAGTTCGACTAAAATAAAATTATTCTCACATAATGAATGTGTTCACTGCGTTGCTGCGAGAAAATTCCTTTCTTCACATCAAATCTTTTTCGAGGAGGTTGATGTCGAATATACTCCAGGTGCGTTACAGGAGCTTACGAAACTAACGGGCTCCCCGAGACACGTGCCTGTTGTGGCGGTAAATGAAGAAGTCTTCATTGATTTTGATAGTAAGATCGGTGAACGAATCGTTAAACAGGTGAGATCT
>DASQZS010000020.1:0-7935 GCA_035638535.1 Candidatus Acidiferrum sp. | reverse complement strand
GCTCAATCTGTGTTGGGGAATCTTTTTTCTGGGATAATGCTCCTAGTCTCTAGGCCGTTCCATATCGGCGATCGGGTAGCGTTGATTACGTGGCAGTACGGGAAATTCCCACCGTCCCTTCCTCACGGATGGCTTGAGCCGAGCTATACTGGAATAGTCAAGGGAATCGCGTTAACCTACACGAAGATGACTACAGATTCAAATGTCATGCTGAAGATCCCGAACGCGTTAGTCACGCAATCGCTCATTATGAACCTTAGTCACGGTCGGCAAGGGAACGTAGGAACTCAGTTCGAGGTCCCGATCCGAATTGATCCCGATCAACTGCACAAAAACATAAGCCGAACAGTATCAAAACTCACAGGTTTCCTAGGAGAAGAACAGAGCTTCGAGATTATTGACATGTCTTCAACGGGGTACCTTGTGGCCATCTCATACCGAACAGAAAAGGGCTGTGAAAGGAACATGAAGTCTCTGCTACTGAAGGGGATACGAGTGGCTCTCATAGACTCTAGCAGGAAGGAGAGGGCGCTTAGTATCCATGAATGATATCTATGAGGGCGAGTGTGCTTGAAGTATACTCTGGCCCTAGCAAATAATAAGTGGAGAGGACTCTATGTTTCTACTAGGAAGAAGACGTCTTTGGGACGACAATCGAGCTCCAAGAAAAAGAGGCGCCTAAACTGTAGCGTTAAGATTAGCTCTGAAATGTATGAGCGGTTAGTTGGCCTGCAAGGGTTCCTGCAGTTAAAGGAAAGACGAAAGCGCAGCATGGATGAGTTGATCGAATTCATCCTATCATTTGTCCCAAGCCTTGAAATTGATTCGGACGAGAACTACTACGTTCTTCAAAATAAGACACAAAAGCGAACCTAGCCCCACTCCCGCTCTAGCAAATGGCTGCTAGAGAAATTCTACAAAGTGCCGTTTAAGAACTATTTTCTACATTTTCTACACGCACTTAACACGTGCACTCGGTAGATAATGGCCGAGGCAGAAAGAGTATTGGTAAGTGACGAGCTTACAACTGATGGAATAGATGTTTTCACTTGTGAGTTCTGCGGGTTTGGATACCGAGACCTCGACACAGCTGAAGAATGCGAAGAATGTTGCGGGACTTATAGGTTCGGTTCCGCTGACATCAGAAGAAAATCCGTCCGTTCGCCGAAGATCGAACTCGTCCCAATAATATAACCAACGAAGCAACGCTGAGTTGAAGAAAAGGATCAAATAAAAAAGCAGGCACTCATGAAGTATATCGGGTATGGTAGTGTGTATGAAGCTTGAGGCTATTTTCTCAGACTACGACGGCACGCTCTGTCCTTTAGAACTCCGGCGTGAAGACGCGTTCATCGCCCCCAGACTGATGAGGCTCATCACAAAAGCGAGCAAACGTGTCCAAGTCGGAATCGTAACCACCAAGGATCTTGGTTTCATCAAAGATCGAGTACCATTCGCACAAGGAATCGCGGCAACATGCGGCTTAGAGATTGTTGTGGGAGACACGATCATCATGGACGAACGGATCCAAGCATCAAATGGTAAGATTGAGAAGGCCTACAAGGAGATCCTGACGAAAATTCTTCAGAGCCGCGATAACGTAATGCTTGAAAGAAAAGAAACCGACGAGGGTCGGCTTATGGCGTTCTGTATTGATTGGAGACTTGCGCGAGATTGGACTCAAGCAAAGAAAAATGCTGCACCCCTGCTAAGCTTCTGCAGCGAACAGGGTTTGTATGTTGATGAATCGAACATTAGCCCATTCGCTAACGTCTATCCAATGAAGGTTGACAAAGGCGCAGCTTTAGCAACGCTAAGAGCCGAAATGAAAGTAACGGGCCCGATAATGTACCTGGGCGACTCGGAAGTCGACAACCCCGCGTTCCAACTTGCGGATGTATCTGTCGGTATCAAGCATCGGCGAATCATGCCACCCCTTCAATCCAAATACCGCTTAGAATTCCTTGGACTAGAAAACTTCCTTTCAACCCTAATAGACGCTGATTTTGATTTTCGGGAAGAAATGTTGGAGCAAAACGTACAGAACTAATCCTAAACCGCCCGATCAATTTTAGGAAATATTCGTAGCTTCATTTATTCTACTTTCTCTACCTGAGCGATTCGGGTGGAAAGGGTGGAGACATGTATTTGCCTTCTCAAAGCATAGAGAGAGATGAGGTGAAGTTGCATGATGAGAACAATGAACGTCCCAGTGTACCAATATCCAGCCGTCGCCTACCCAGCCTATCCATGGTATGCATACTACGCCTACAATCCATGGTACGGATACTATTACTATCCGTATTGGTAAGCACACGGCAACTGGGGAGACTTAACCCTAGACCCCTTTCTCGTTTTTTCTCATTTTTGAGTATTCTTGTGCGCCTTGATTCCTTGCAGTAGATATTTTGACGGCTGCTAGATTCCTTAAAGGAATATTTACTCAAGCAGTGGGGTTACTTTTCTTCTGAGTTCACGTATGAGCTCAGGGTCTTCACGGAAGTATCTGTCAGGTATGTTCAGCACTTTTATTTTATCAGAATCACATTGGAAGTTTTCACTTATGTATTGGCTGTGGATTGGTTCCATGACGATGACGAATTCAGCCCAATCGATAAGCGCCTGACTCAGCGCTGTTCCTCCGGGTTCTGGCATGATGCCGGCGGATTTTGACTCCCAGTTGCTCTTCCATCCCTGGAAGAGTTTCTCTGCGGTCGGGCTACGTTGGAGGTTAGCAGTACAAACAAAGAGAACCTTGCGCAAAACAGTCACCAGTTCATACCAAATATAGACCTACGTTCTTGAACGTCTTCAGTCATATCTTCGCCGTTCCTTATTTCTCTGAAAGCGCATGTATTAGTAATCAAACTCAGACGAATAGTAACGAATTAGTTCCTTACTATCTTCTTCAGAGTACTAGGTCATGTTGTGGAAGTTGCGGTTGAGTTGGTGACAGTTACTGTGACATTGGCCACGGTCGTGATGGTAACGTTTGATTGGGTGATAGTCACGTTGGACTCATTACCAGTTACTGTCTGTGTGATCGTGGAGTTTGCAACTGTTTGAGTTGCGTAAACGGTGGTCGTCTGATTATATTGGGGCTGGGTCACTGTTACTGTGACAATTTGTGGTGGTGCCGACGGAGCGGAGGATATAGATTGGTTGGTGAATTGAGTAGTCGTCACGTTATTCAGAACCTGCATGGCGACGGTCGTTACGTTGTTGGCTGAGGTTGTTGTCGCGTTTTGAAGTTCCGTAGAGTTCTGAGTCATAATTGGATTTGTCGTGTTGGACTCGTTGGAATATTGGGGTACGGTTGTGTTGTTGTTCGGCATCTGTATGGCCACCGTTGTTACGTTATAGTTGACCGATGACCCGATCGGGTTCTGAAAGGCCGTGGAGTTCTGAGCCAGCGTCGTATTTGCTATGGAGGGTATGGTCTGGTTTGTGAATTGGACCATTGTCATGTTGTTCAGTGTCTGCGTAGCGTTCGTCGCTTCAGTGGTATTGTTGACTGATGATGTGGTCATGTTTTCTAGTATCGTTGAGTTCTGAGTTAGAGTTGTATTTGCAAGTGGTGTGTATGATGCGTTTGATCCATTCGAATTCATAACCGCATTGCCAACCATACTGCTGCCTTGTTCGTCGTTCATTGTTATGTCGCCATTGAGTGCTAGAAAGAATTGCGTAGTTAACCTGCTCGAGGGCGCGAGAAAGGTCAGTGCGTTCCCCTGGACGCTACCATTCAGAACAAGTTGATGATCATCAACATTCGAATTTGTGGTGGCGGTGATCCAAACCGTGCCATCTTGACTAGCGCTCCCTTGGCCGTTATACACTGTATAGCTTGTGGATCCGATTTGGAGAGAGCCTGTTAGGTTTTGGATATTGAATTCGTTGTCTCCGGTTCGTTGAACTTCGCCAGCTAGATTGAGTGTGGCTGATGTTGGCGGGCCTGTACCGCTTCCAGTATCGAACGGAATTGCCTGCCCTGAGAGGCTAATTGTTGTTGTTCCTAGTTGGCTTTGTTGATCGGCCAAAGTAATAGTGGGCAGGGTGGAGACAAGGGAAGCGAATAGGATCAAGAGTACGATGGCGTATTTTCTTTTCAAAGCTGGGTTCATGTCTTACACTTTTGTGGAGTTACCTCGATTACGTGTGGTAGTATATCAACGTTCGCAGAGCGAAACATGTCTGTTCCAGTTGCCTTTTACGTGTCGGACAGAGCTGACAACGGCTCTATTTGACCTACTGGGCAAGTTTCATAGAAGCTGATTGAGGTCTCTGTTTGGTTCGACCCCACAACCATGTGAACATCCAGACCAGGGGCGATCCCAGTATGACGATTAGAAGTAGCGGAGAGAGGTATTCAGATGCATGCGGAATGTGGCCGCCTACAAAATAACCTGCTAACGTTACACTCAGAATCCATAACATTCCTCCTGTGATGTTGGAAATTGTGAATCTCGAATAACTCATCCCCGCCGCTCCAGCGACTACAGGGGCGAAGCTGCGGACGACTGGCACGAAGCGTGCGAATATAATCGCTTTGCCTCCGTGCTTTGAGTAGAACTCTGTCGCACGTTGCATGTTATCGTGCACAAATCGGTATCGACTAATGAGAACTTGGCCTGACTGACGCCCGATCGTATAACCCAACTGATCTCCTGCTATAGCGGCTAAAATTGACAGCATGATCAACAAGGGTAAATCTACATGGCCGAAATATCCGAGAACTCCCATGGTCAGCAGGATTGAGTCTCCTGGAAGAAAGAATCCGAAGAAAAGTCCTGTCTCCACAAAAATAACCAGTGGTACAACCCACACACTTCTACGTCCCAAGATTAGAGTAGGGTTCATAGTATCTTTCACTACGAGAACAAAATTGGATAACACATCTAGATTGTTCGATGAGGCCAATCCAAAAACGGGGTCAACCAGTAGTTTGTGCACAACCAGTATTGCAGGAAAGAAACTAGCGACGAACAAGACTGCCCCAGTCAACTGAGCGAACTCCCTAAACGCTTTGGTCGATCTAGCCTCCATACTGTAAGTTATCCAAGACATCACGCAGAGACCGATCGAGGTGAGGGGAATGAGGGTCCAGACTAAGGGGTGGAAGATTGAGCCTACGAATCGGCCTTCGGGTTCCGTGTCAGTGACTAGTGAGAATAGAAAACCGCCTAATCCCCCTGACAGATACTGTGGTACTATATAGAGAATGGAGAGGAGGAAGAGCAGAGAGTATCCTACGCCGAAGATTAGAAGGAGATTAGCACGTTTCATCAAGACACATCGTTACTAAGCCCTTATGCAAAAGGGGTTTGTACTCGATATTGACAGATTAATTCTATAAAATAGGAACGGCAAGACTGTTCTATTAGAACTCGGTTCTCTTATCCTATTCATCTGCGAGGCAATGTAACCTGGGCCTTTCGAATGACGATCTCCCTATTTCGTAATTGGTGGTTCCTTCAAAAAATTGTTTGGTACGACCACCTAGTCCCTACGCTAGGACCGGATGGTCGTCGGACCTGAGGTGAGGGGGTTGTTGGAGTGTTGTTTTAGCTGTTCACGAAGGTGACGGTGTTGAATATGGCGCTTGTTACTTCTCCGGTAAATCCTGGATCCATCAGGAAGCCGCTGACAACGTTCTTGTTCCACACTACTGAACCTGCGCCTAACGCAAGCGTGGGACTGCCCACCCAAATGTACGGAGCATCTTGGTAAACCTGCGCGTACGCTGCGGTACACAGGTTCGTTATCGTCGTCTCGTCTGCACCGTTAAACCAAGAATTAACACACTTCTGCACGACGGGATTTCCGTAATTCGCATAGTTGCTCGAGGGACTGTTCCCGTTTACCCAGAATAACCAAGAGTCTGCTGGGGTTGGTGCGTTTGGCGCATAAGTTGGGAAGCCCATCCATGTGAAGTGAGATTCTTGTTGTGCGACTGGAATTGAGGATGCAGTGGAAGAATAGCCGGCTGTGTAGGGGATCGTCATTTCACTCGGAGGCAGGACATCTACAGTAATGGGTACGCCGAGCGAAGTGGAGAGTTGAGCTTGAACTACTTGCGCCGTTGATATGCATGGGGCACATCCTGATATGACCGTGAAACTTAGCGGCGCTAAGTTGGCCACGTTAACTCCGGATTCTTGGAGGTATTGCTGCGCGAGGGTCACGTTGTAGGTGTAAGGGGCGAAATTGCCAAGATCGTAGTAGGTTTTTTGAGCCTTATACTCTGGACCAACCAGCGGCGTCAGTGTTCCGAAGAATACTTTGCTGTTAATGTCTGTGAGGTTCAGAGCATGCTCGATAGCTAGCCTGAAGTCGGTATTGTTGGTTGGATATCGTAGGGTATTCATCCCGATGCCGTCGACGATCATGGAGTCACTTGGTTCTTTGAAATAACCGTACTTGTCAGGGTTCGCTAGAACTAACGGCCAGTTTTGCGTGTAGATTGTGGCGATCTGGGCGGCTCCCGTCGACAGATCCGTATATCGTGAGATATCGTCAGGCTTTCCGTACATAAACACTGTTGCAACGTGCCCTGGATCTACGTACGGGTTTGCCTGGATCTCTGCTGGGGTAAGGTTCTTCCCCCAATAAGTTGGATTCTGCGTAAACTTCTCATAAGTACCTATCTGCCAATCAGAGGTCACATATGGGCCGGTTCCCGGAATGGGGTGCGTGTTGAAGTAAGTGTTTACGCCAGTAGGACTACCGAACCCTCCGTTCTGAAGGATGTATTGAGCATCCAATCCCGCTCCCATTCCCACGTAGGTTGTTAGGACTTGAAGCATCCAGTGAAATGGGTATTCCAGGTGAAGCACAATCTGGTTGGGCCCAGTTACGTAAATCGGCCACGCAGAATTCATCATGATACTCAACAGTTGAGGTGACGGGTTGATGAGTCCACTCTGAGTCATAAGAGCGATAGTACTGGGACCGAAGGTAACATTTGACATGTTGAATACGCTATATCCTGTAAAGAAGTTCGTAGCATTTCCGGACAAGTAGTAGAAGTCGTACCAATCTGCCCAAACTTGGTAGGCGTTGAACGGGTCTCCGTTCGAGAAGGTCACATTCTGTCTTAGGTTAAATGTGTAGGTCATTTGATCTGGTGAGATCGTCCAATTCGCGGCAAGCACTGGTTCTATCTGGGTGGTATCACCGTTTTGATACAGTGCAGTTCCGTTTAGTGTGACAAGTGGCTGGAATACGGTATACATCCACCACGAGCTACCAGTCACATAAAGGATGCATGGAATCGGATTCAGATCGTATATGGGCCAAAAGGTTTCATCGATTGAAAGCGTGCTTGGAGCTGCCGCAGCACTCGTGGTCATGCTGCTTGTGGATGGGGTTGTGGTTGAAGTACTAGCCAGGTAAACTCCAGCTCCGATCACCACGATAACAACAACAATTAGGACCGCCGCCTTTGAAGCGGAAATAGCTTTTCGATTTAACATATGGAAAACCGCGTCAACTAGTCACATGTCTGCGCAAATAAGACTTTGCATACCGACAATTTATCTGGCAAAAGTAACCGAATGCAGTTTGAGGTTCATTATAATGAGGCTAGAGAATCGAGTTGCGATAATCACAGGGGCCATCAGACGTAGCGCTTCCTCGACTTTCGCGTCAGCGTCAATCGTGATGATCTTAGGAGTCATGATTATTGAGAGGACATCCTTCTCCTGTCCCAAACCAATCGACAATAATTTCTTCGAAGAACTATTAGAGGCTTCACAATTAATTACTATTCTATGTGTTAGTTTCACTTTCGTCTCAGTTGTGTTCGAGTCGGATTTTTCAATTTGGATGATGTCGGGTTAAGTTGTGTTGTCTCGGTCTTCTGCTTGGTGGAGTCTTTCTCTATCCAACATGATTTCTTTCTCAGCATATTTTCTTCCGTACATTCTTTTTATG
>DASQZS010000019.1:0-9177 GCA_035638535.1 Candidatus Acidiferrum sp. | reverse complement strand
GTTACTGTTTGACTCGAGGTCGTGAAATCCACTTTAATGTTTGTTCCGGTGAGGGTTTCCGTCTTGGTGATCGGGCCGAATCCGGGGCCTGAAGCTGTGACTGTTATCGTTCCGGAGCTACCAATCGGTATTGCATAACCACCGGAAGTGGAGGAGACTGCGTAGTAGGTTCCCGTGTTGGGTGTTATGGTTACTCCGGATATGCCCTCACCGATGTCGTAGAAGTTATTGCCGTTCTGGTTGTTATAGACTACTCCCAAAAGGAAGGGGCCAGTGTATCCGGTTGCGCCGAAGTCCTCTGTGATTAAGCTGCTTAATCCCTGTCCATTAGGAGTTTGTGCATTCAGATACCCGATCCCCACCTCCGAGTAGATGCATGGAGGAGCACCGCATGGATACGGGAATATGTCGAGGAGGTTGACTCTGTGCGGACGGTCTGGTGTGCCAGAATCAACCATCATGAAGTCTTCGAGCTGATTGGAAGTCATATTTACACCACCCGCCATGTTTTCGCCTGCCATCGCGTAATTGTAGCCGGCGTGTGTCATGCGATCGAAGGGCGTGGTGCCGTTTGGATCGTTGTGTGAGAAATAGTTCTGATTGTACATGTCTTGGGTGTGTGCGGTTGCGATGTTCAACAGGATTGGATTCATTGCCAGAGGTGGGCGGGGGCCGACTAGTGTGGGATCTGACAGGCCTTCGTGGATATCGATGCCCAAACGTTGGCCTTCAGCAACTGGGTTCGCGCGTGCTCGATTGATGTACTCTAATACTAGTTGTTCATCAGCGGTTGGATTTCCAGAGTTATAGAGGGTTAGCGCGGCTCTTGCGATAGGTGCAAACATGATCAGAGGTAGCAAGATCGTTGAGAACATTAGGACAATAAGAGCGAAGGAAGCGAACCGCGTATCTTTCATTTGGATCTCAGGAGCCTGTTCGGGCTATAATATTCACGCATGGTAATGTTTTACAACGCATCAACGCGCAGAATACTCCTGAGTAGTCTCACGCATATCAACGTCCGTGATGGCAATCGTGCATGAGCATGCGCCTCACACTGAGAAGCGCACGACTTTAATGTCCAAGTAAGCTCGAAAGTTTTGTCGTATGTTCGAGGGTTGAGTTCGCTGAAGTGTTGCTAATTGGTTGATGGTTGCAGGTTAGCGTTCCACGTGCCTGTGACCGGTTCAGGTTTGTTTAACGGTACTTGAGAGAATGATGAACTGGTGAAGGTTATTGTGGCGGTGAATGCCCCCGAAGCGTTTGAACCCTTGTTGATTGTCCCGGTCCATTGTCCCTGACCAATGAAGTCTGATGAGCCGCACATGAAGAGGACGCATGCCTCAACGTTACCTGAAACACCTTGAATTGTACCGGTTACAGATGTTCCGTTGACTGAACCGATCCATATGCCGGTCGCAGTCATGGGAATCGGACCGACTTGCGTTTGAATCTGTGCGTTAAGTGTCATAGTCATCGAAACGGTGCCGTTCGTGATGCTTAGATTGGTAAGCTGGCCTGCGATTTGTTGATTTCCCAAGTTGAGTTGAAGTGAGCCAACATTCTGGGCTGCTGCTGGAGTGACTATTAGAAAAATTGTGAGCATGACCAAGAATCCGGCGCTAAAGGCGAATAAATTTCTTGACGTTTTGGTGCTCCTCCTTTTGAGGTTCTTTTCGGTTACTTCTAATTAACGATTGACATATCGTGCTCAAAAAAAATGGCAGATTTTGAAAACGAGTTTGATATTTTTGCCTTGAATAAGTGTGCGACTTTCAAAATGGCGTCTGCATGGATGATGCTGTGTTTGGAGTTACGTATCGTTAATTAGTCTCTCAGCGAAGGTTCGTTTGATGAGACGGATGAACAAGAAAGTTGTTCTAGGCGGGATCTTAGGTGGCGTCGTTCTGACTCTGTTAACCGGTTTTATCGAGGCACCGTCGATGATGGGAGCGACAAACTATGGTTATCCGTTTGTTTGGTTGACTCAATACATTATTGCTCCCGAGTATTTTCCGTGGCACGTGCACCCGGTACGAATAGTGCTTGACGTCATTGTTTGGTCGATTATTGTGGCGCTTGTGCTTTACGTTTTCTTCAGAAAGAAGAAGTAAAGTATCCTACTTCAATTTCAGCTCAGCGATCACGTTGTCCGGTATTCTGCGAATGGTGAAACCGAGTTTCTCACAGAACCGTATCATTGTCAGATTGTCGGGCATTATGATTCCGTAAATGCTCTCAACCCCTTTCTCTCTGGCGAAACCAATTAGCATGTCTACTAATTTGGTTCCGAGGCCTTTGCCCTGATGCGCGTCGGCGACTACGGCCGCGATCTCGCCGTGCGCGTTGCTAGGGTCAAGAATTAGACGAGCGACGCCGGCCTCAGTTTTTTTATCACCTTCTTGGATTTCAGCGATTAAAGCCATCTCTCGGTCATAGTCAATGTTACAGAAGCGTACTAATGCGTCGTGTTGAAGATCTTTAATTACTTGGAAGAATCTGAATCTGCTCGTTTCAGCAGATAGCCCTCTTACGAATTCTAGCTCCAGAGCTTCATCTTCCGGCCTTATCGGGCGGATGGTAACTTCGGTTCCGTCCTTAAGTCTCCAAGGTGTGACATACTTTGTTGGATATGGCATTATGACAAGATGAGAGAGATATTTGATCCGGTCAACAGGCGTTGGATCAATAATGATCCTTGCGTCAAGAGTCGACAGTTTTCCATTGGAAACTGCTAGTGGATTGATGTCAACTTCTGCTATTTCTGGAAAATCAACGATCATGTTTGAAAAGCGAACTAGGATTTCTTCCAAAGATTTCATATCGGCAGGCTGCTTGTTCCTCAGTCCCTTGCTGAGCGCTTGATAGATGCGCGTATCTTCCATTATTCTTCTGGCAAGGTTTTGGTTTAGCGGGGGTAGGCCGATGGAAAAGTCTCTGAAAAGCTCGACTCCTATCCCTCCAGAGCCGAACAGAATTACTGCACCAAAGTCTCTATCCTTCTTTGATCCGATGATTAGTTCGAAGTCAACTTTTGAAAGCATCTTTTGAACATAAACGCCGTCGATCCGGGATCCAGGGTTTGTCTTGCCGATTCTTTCAAGCAGATTTTGATATTGGGTTCTGAGCGTTTCCGACGAGTTTATTCCAAGAATTATTCCTTCAGCGTCAGTCTTATGTAGAATATCTTGTGATGCTATTTTGAGGATAACTGGATAGCCTATTTCCGACGCGATCATAAGCGCCTGATCAAGATTATTCGCCAGACTCCCTGGGGCTCTAGGAATTCCGTATCCATCTAAGAATCGGTCAACGTCCGTTAATGTTAGTGCTATTCTACCCGCATCAATCGCCTTCTGCATAGCTAACCTGAGGTGGCTTATTGGTGGAAAGATGTCTACTGCTAATTCCGTGGGTGTTTCGTAGAGTGAGTCTAGGTTTCGTCGATATCGACACATGTACATGTAAGCCTTCACGGCTTCTTCTGGTGTTGGATAGGTCGGTATGTCGTTGTCGTGGAAGAGTTCCCTAGCGTCTCTAACGTTGCCTTCTCCCATCCAGACAGCAAACACTGGCTTCCGCTTCTCAGAACATGATTTTACAACGGTATTCGCAAAGTCCGCTGTCGGAGCTATGCCCTGACTTGTGTGAATAACTAGTAGGGCGTCGACGTTCTTATCTGCTAGGCATGTTCGGACGGCTAATTCGTATCGTTTGGTGTCTGCGTCGCCGAGGACGTCAACTGGATTGCCGTGACTCCAATACGAAGGAAGGTTCGCGTTCAGGGTTTGCAACGATTTTTCTGAGAGATCTGCCAACTGGCCTCCGTGATCAATTATTGAGTCGGCCGCTAATACCGCTGGCCCTCCCGCGTTTGTTACGATGCCTAGCCTTGAACCTACGGGCAATGGTTTAGACTGTAGAACTTCCGCACAGTCGAAGAGGTCTGCAATTTCGTCAACTCTGACAACTCCAGCTCGTTTGAAGGCAGCTTCGTAGATAAGAAAATCGCCTGCGAGAGCTCCGGTATGAGATGACGCGGCTTTTGCTCCGGCAGCATATTTCCCACCTTTTATGACGATTATGGGTTTACTTTTGGCGAAGCCTCGAGCTGCGCCCATGAATTTCTTAGCGTTATGAACATCTTCCATGTAGATGATGATACTTTTAGTATTCGGATCCTCTCCGAGATAGTCAATCATGTCACCGCAGTCAATGTCGAGCGTAGATCCGAGGGAAGCAAACATGCTGAAACCGATTCGTCTACTTACCGCCCAATTCAGGATCGCAGAACCGAGAGCTCCGCTTTGAGAAATGAAACCTATCTCTCCAGGAGTTGGGTTATCTCTTAGAAAGGACGCGTTCAAGTTGATATGAGGCCGTATCAAACCAACGCAGTTTGGGCCAAGAACTCTTATTCCATATTTCGATTGAATCTTCTTAATCTCTTCTTCCAATTTCGCGCCTTCCTGACCGATTTCTCGGAAACCAGCAGAGAGAACTGTTACACCTTGAACCTGAGCCTCCGCACACTGTTCGATCACTCCAGGGACAGTTTTGGCTGGTGTAGCGATTACAGCAAAATCAACAGGTTTTGGAAGATCGGTCACCTTAGGGTGGCAGGGTAATCCCATAACGCTAACTCGGTTGGGATTCACGGGGTAGATAGTTCTACTATCTTTTCCGAGTAAAAGATTTTTCATGACGAGTTGGCCGACTGACCCTTCAACATCGGAGGCACCGATTGCTGCTACGACCTTCGGATTCAACATCTTCTCAAGCGATCCCAATCATGACCACCCAATCCAGATCCTTAGGTTCGATTTGTACACTAGATAACAACCACGAATGAATTCCCTTCCTGAATTTTAGTTGGTTCTATGGTTAGCACGAAACAGTGCAATTCGAAAGTCCCGCTCTCACGAGTTTACTGAGTCGGTGTTATAGTCCCATTTCTGGGCAGCTTGAGCTGAAGAATTCCACCGTAGTTGACCGCCTGACCATTGTCGATCTTCACATAATCGCCTTTCTGAATCGGTTTTGCCAAATTCCTATAATTATAGCGTACAAAGGCACGGCCAGTGTCATCGTCGAGCACTAGCATAAACTGATTCATATCCACAATCTTTCCTTCGATATGGATACTCCTCATTCCAGTACGAATCTCATCTATGCGCATGCAACGATCACCGACTTGCTCGTGGCTGTGAAGGGATGATCACTTAACCGCCTTGCGGGCTAAGATTGTCTAGAGTTATGTAATCTTCTCGGTTCCATAAGCTGCAACGTCAATGTCAGATTTGCATGTGACGGTGGCATACGTTTAATTACGGATACATACTCTGTAAACGCGGTACGCTGTGGATTCTACTTTTGGGTATTATCCGTCGCGTAACTAAACAGTAAGTGTGGTGTAAGAGTATTTGAGTCAAGAAGGATATGGCGGCCGAACTATGTACAAGGTCACCTGCTCTGAATGTGGCGCTGAAACCGAAGTGCCCTTCAAGCCGACGCAAGGTCGCCCAGTCTATTGTAGGACCTGCTATCAGAAGCACCGACGATATTAGGTACGAATCTAACGTAACCTAATCTCTCTTTTCTATTCCATTTTTTGGTTTTAATTTTAAGGCGGTAATCGGTTGAGGTTCGACGAAGTCATCCGAAAAAGACGAATGACTAGGAATTTTCAGCGAAAGCAGATTCCGGTTGAAACAATTGAGAAGATTCTAAATTTGGCCCTGCGTGCTCCCAGTGCAGGTTATACCCAAGGGTGGGCGTACGTTGTCGTCACAGATCAGAAAATTCGACGAAAAATCGGAGAACTCCAAGGTGAGTTTGACTTTTACGCTGCTAAACGGAAGCATAAATTCATCTCGGAAGCTCCCGTTCTCATCGTAGCATGCGTTAGCGAACAGTTATACCACGACCGCTATCGAGAACCGGATAAGTTGAAGAGCGATGGCCAAGAAATCGAATGGACTGTTCCATTCTGGTATTTTGACATCGGCGGAGCTTGCACGATAATGTTCCTGGCGACGGTCAATGAAGGACTGGCGGCAGCATTCACAGGCATCTTTCGTCAACAGCAAATGAAAGAACTATTGGGTATCCCAAATCATTTTCTACCGATTGGAGTTGTGTCGATCGGATATCCCAAGAAGGATGTTAAATCGTCCTCACTTAGACGAGGACCTCGCTCATCGAAAGATGTTATTCATTATGATCGTTGGTGACAAGCGATCTTCGACGCTTGCAGTTTGGGCTAGGTAAGTATCTTGAGAAGGGCACACGCTATACCGGTGTTGATCGGGAACATAATTGGAATCGTGGGTAGTTGCTTTGCAGTTTATCTAATCTATTCTGCGCCTAACTTTTCAATGGCACTGATAAGACTTACATTATATCTAATTTCAATTGGTTGTTTAATCTTCTGTCCGCACTGTTTGGCACATTACATTGTGGGAAGCCTCGTAGGTGTGCATTTCAGATATTATTTGGTGCGAAGATCGACGATCGAGAAGCTTAGAATTCCAGTAATTAGCGATATAGCTTCTAAGTTGCCGGTTCTCAGCCTCCAAATTGATCATGCTTCTCTAGCGTCAGTTAGCGTGAAGGCGAGGGCTGCGATGTTCGCGTCAGGAGCTTTATGTTCGACGATTCTACCATTCGTCGTAGTGTTCGCTTCCATTAACGACTTGCCCGCTTTACTTAATCTAATTTTGCTCGTACTTTGTTTTGGAAATCTACTTTTCGAGCTTTATTACAGTCCGAAGGCTGGAGACTTCTCAAGAATCGTGCGTCCTCCCAAAAGAGAATAAGATTTTGATGTCGACTTTAATTAGCGGTGCCTAATCGTCAATACGAGTGTGAGGCCAGATGAAGTATCGTCGACTTGGCAATTCAGGATTGAAGCTTAGTGAGTTGTCGTTAGGTGCATGGGTCACTTATGGTGGACAAGTCGGTGAGAATATCGCTTCGAAGTGCATGTCTGCTGCATATGAAGCAGGTGTTAATTTTTTCGACAACGCGGAAGTGTATGCTGATGGAAATGCCGAGATTGTTATGGGCAACGTCGTCAAAAAAATGGGATGGCGTAGAGAAAACTTGGTGATCTCGAGCAAGGTCTTTTGGGGTGGTGAAGGGCCAAATGATAAAGGGCTCTCTCGAAAGCATGTCCATGAGGCTTGCATGAATTCGCTTAAACGACTACAACTTGACTATCTAGATCTCTTCTTCTGTCATCGTCCGGATCCTACGACCCCAATTGAGGAAACAGTTCGAGCCATGGATGATCTTGTTCATCAAGGAAAGATCCTCTACTGGGGAACATCTGAGTGGAGCGCGGCAGACATCACACGAGCGCACGGTCTTGCGCGAGAGCTTGGTCTGACACCGCCACAAATGGAACAACCTCAATACAATATGTTGCATCGCGAACGTGTCGAGAAAGAGTATGCTCACCTCTACCATGAAATTGGATTAGGTACTACAATTTGGAGTCCTCTCGCATCTGGAGTGCTAACTGGTAAATACGACAACGGAATCGTGCCTGGCACGCGTGCTACGCTTTCAGGCTATGAGTGGTTACGTGAATACGTCATTACACCGCAAAATATTGAGAAGTCGAAAAAATTGCAACCCATAGCTCAGGAATTAGGGTGTACGATGGCGCAGTTGTCGTTGGCGTGGTGCCTCAAGAACCCCAACGTGAGCACGGCAATTACAGGAGCAAGTAAGCCAGAACAAGTAACGGAGAACATGAAGGCAGCTGAGGTTGTAGCAGGTCTTGACGCTCAAGTGATGGAACGAATCGATCAGATTCTAGGCAACAAACCAGAGGAAGACGAAGAATAAATTCATTCGACCAGTGAATCCAATATTCCTCGAAGTTTTCTGAAATCCTCTTCCATAACTTTCCTTAACGACGCCGTGTATAAGGCGGCAGCAGGATGATACATCGGAAGATAGGTTACTGACTCGACCTCTAACGGCATCCCATGAAGGGATGTAACAGAGTCGGAGTCTGATGGATTTACCAGTGCTCGAATAGCGGAATTACCCATTGGACATATCACTTTAGGGTGAATTAATGCGATCTGTCGATTCAGGTAGTCTCTGCAGACCGCCGACTCATCCTTCCGTGGAGGACGATTATTTGGCGGTCTGCATTTTACAACATTCGTAATGTACACCTCATTACGCTTGAGACTGATAGAGGCTAGAAGTTCATTGAGGAGTTTACCAGCGGCTCCAACGAATGGACGGCCTTGAGTATCCTCCTGTCCACCTGGAGCTTCTCCGACGAAAACAACCTTAGCAGCATCATAACCTTCGCCTGGCACAGCGTTCGTCCTAGTCTCACAGAGTGAACATTTCGTACAAACGCGAACCTCGGTTGCCACTTGATTTAAGGAGTCCGAGATCAGCGTTTCGATGCCTCCTAGAACAAATTTCGAACTGAGGTGACTTCGCCAGCGTACGGTATATATTCATCTTTCCGCTTGACGTTGGCCATCCTGGAAAAGTGAATTCCGATGCCAATCACCGATGTAGCGAAGAAGCAGCTGGCCCAGAAGATCAGATTGCATTACAAAGTATGTCGTGATTGCGGGGCGCGTAATCCTGGGGCGTCGGAACGGTGTAGGAAGTGTCACGGACACAACCTGCGGTGGAAGAAACGTGAACTGGGTGCAAAGTAGAAACTTACTAGTTTGCTTCTGAGGGTTAGAAAGAAAAGGTAGAAGCTAGGCGTTTACGCTATTCCCATCTGAGCCTTAGCTTCCTCACTCATTTTATCAGGACTCCAAGGCGGGTCGAATACTAGGTCTACTTTGGCATCTTTAACGCCATTCAAAGCCTTGAGTTTCGCTTTGACTTCTTCAGCAATCATTCCGCCCATCATGCAACCAGGTGCCGTCAATGTCATTTTGATGCCAACGTTGCCTTCAGTTTGCACGTCGATATCGTACACTAATCCTAGATCCCAGATGTTGATTGGTATCTCCGGGTCAAAGCAGTCCTTCAGAACCGTGATAATTTCATCCTTAGTCACCAAATCTCATATTCACCTCCACGATTGAAACCGATCATTTACTTGAGATCGGCAGCTGCCTTACCTATTAATCTTAGTTCGTTGGTTTAAGTGTTCAACTCGATTTGCTCTCGGACCAAGCTATG
>DASQZS010000018.1:0-3855 GCA_035638535.1 Candidatus Acidiferrum sp. | reverse complement strand
GAGGGACGGAACAAACTTGAGGAGATAGTAGCCAGCATATACCAATCTTTGAAACCCTCGGAACTGAAAATTACTGGACCGATCAGCGACATTGTTCAAGCAAAAGCGATCGAAAACGCCGTAGTCAAAGACATTTCCGATGAGATAGCGAGAATTTTAGCTGCCAAAGGCGATCAAGCAGCAATCGCTACCGCTATCACTGTGACATTAGGCCTAAAACTGAAGAGCTTAGCCAGAAGCAACCGGCTATCGTACCAAAGCTCAAGCAGAATTGAAGAAGCAAAAGACCGACTTAGCGAACTCAACGAAAAAATCGTGGAGATTAAACGAAGCGACGGTGAATATCTTCTCGTTCAACGAGAAGTTATCGCAGCCGAACGAGCGTTCGAACAAGCAAAGGGGCTGTGCGGAAAAACTGAATCCACTTACATGATTGAAGGCTGGATGCCTACAGCAAATATAAACGAGGTCTCCTCAAAACTCAAGACTATCTGCAACGGAGAACTAGTCTTTCGAGACTGGATCAGCCATGATGCTCCAACACGCTTGAACAACCCGAAATCTCTTGGAATCTTCGAGAAGCTAACGACAGGTTTTGGAATCCCGAAGAGCGATGAAGTGGATCCAACAGTACTCTGGCTCATAACTTACCCGATCTTCTTCGGATTCATGTTCGGCGACGTAGGAAGCGGGATAGTGGTCATAATTGTCTCAAGCATAATTTACATATACAAAAAACGTGGACTGGTGATCCCCGACGTCGCCTATGGTGGTATGGGCGGAGTCTTCAACATGGTTATTCAGGGGGCAGGGCTGCTTATTTTCAGCGGTGCTGCGGCACTCGTCGTAGGATTCCTTTACGGCACAGTTTTCGGAAACGCGCAATGGTTCAGGATGCTGACTGGACTTCCAGGTCCACTATGGTTTGAACCATTCGAGAACATTCGACTAATGCTAAGACTATCCATAACGATAGGAGTGATCCACATAATTTCCGGAATAACGTTGGACATCTTCAACAAGGCTAGGGTCAGAGAATTCCGCGAATTAATCGCCGGCCCTCTCGTCTGGCTCTGGTTCTACGGTGCCTTCGGCATAACACTGCTTGAATACGGCCTAAGATTCCCGAACTATCTCTTCAACCCACAAAACGGCATGGACATTTTCCTTAGGATGGGTGTGCCAATAATCGCAATGTTCGTGTTGAAGATCATAACTGAAGGCCCAATGGGTCTAATGCATGCTTTCGAGAATCTGCTCGCATCTCTATCTCATACAATATCTTACGTCCGAATACTCGCAATGAAACTGATTGAAAGCGTCTTCTACAACCTATTCGCGGCTGTTCTAATATCCTTCACCGCTTGGGGAACAATCACTGGTACAGTTTTAGGGTACAGTCTCTTCGCAGCATTGACAATCGTAATGATTCTGATACTCGAAACTGCGTTCGTTTTCATGCAGTCACTTCGACTGATGTGGGTGGAATTCTTCTTAAAGTTCTATTCAGGCGAAGGAACGGCATTCAAGCCATACGGCACGCAAAGAACCTATACTCGAGTTAAAACCGGCTTGATATAAGGCAGTTACGCACGACTGTAAGGCGCACGCATTCCCCACTTTGAACAGACAAACTTTGCGTTTATATCAGTGGCTGTCGCTTCGCTTTCAGACACTTCACTTGGAGTTGATTCGCTACGAGCCTGCCTAACCCAATACAGATTCAGCAGAACGTAAGCGACATTGTCGCGGAGCTGCAAGAATATGGATTGACCAGAAATGAGGCTCGAGTACTCTTCTTTCTAGCTAAGACCGGTCCATCGAAAGCAAGCGAGATAGCTCATGAAGTTCAGATAAACCGAACTGAGACATATCGAACCATCAGGAATCTGCAACGGCGCGGACTCGTTGAGGCAACACTGGAGAGACCTGTCAGATTTCAATCGGTCCCCTTCGACAAATGCCTACACATACTTATCCATGAGAGAAAAGCCAGACTGAGAATTCTAGAACAACGCGGCGAAAGCCTACGTAGACAATTCGATGACGTGCGCGTTGAACATGTTGCCCAAGATGTTGAAAGATTTCAAGTGATCGAAGGTCAAATACGAATAGAACAGCGCCTTCAATCCATGTACAATCAAGCACGAAAATCTGTTATGACTGTATTCTCATCGTCCGAAATTGTTCGAGCCGATACCTCAGGACTCTTTGATCTCTTAGCCCAGGTTGCTAGGAATAAATTGCGAATTCGAGTAATTACCGAAATCAACCACTCAAACCTCGAAGTTCTTCAGAAACTGGACGAAGGGATTCAGGTTAGGCATTTGGATTTGAAAGCGAGACCTGTCCCCCGTGTTTCAATCATCGATGATAACGAAGCCATTTTTGAAATAACTACCGGCGACGAAACCCACCGAAGTGAGGAAGTTGCCTTGTGGATAAACAGTCGTGCTTTTGTAAGAAATCTGCAGGCTTACTTTGAAGAAATGTGGAACTCCGGAACACCTTCTGATGGAAGGATAGAAGCCCTGAAGAAGGGCGTCCAACCAGACGACGTGCGCATCGTGAAAGGCAGAGTAGAAGTGAACACCAAGCTGAACGACATGATCACAGGCTCCAAAAACAGTGTTGAAATTTGGACTACGATGCGAGGAATTCAAGCACTTGCGAACTTTCATCTAGAATCGCTGAAGCAGGCGAAAGTAAGAGGTGTTAAAATACGGATCATCGCACCAATCACGAGCGAAAATACGGACGGCGCACGAAAACTTGTACCGTTTTCGGAACTCAGATATTCGGAAGCCCTTGGTCCCGCCGGCATAATTATGTCGGATCAACGTGAACTATTATTGTACGAACGACTGCCGGATGATAACAGCTTTGATGTGGGAGCAGACGTGGGTTTCTGGACAAACAGCCAACGATTCACAGAGACTATGAGTCGAGCATATGACACTTTGTGGAAAGGAGTGTTCGCAATTTATCCCTCAAAGCGCCGTGGCTTACACCGATAACTGATCGATGGTCACTCATCGACGGTTGTTGCCTCCCCTGACTAAAGCGAAAATTGGTTGCATACTCCCTCTAGAGACAGGCAATTTTGATCGAGTAGTGGAAGCGGCTCGGCAATGTGAAAAACTAGGTTACGATAGCGTATGGGCGTTTGATCATTTAGCACCATACTGGACTAGAGCAAGAAATAGCCTAGAATGCTGGACTGTCCTGTCGGCATTAGCAGAACGCACCAGCAGAGTGAAAATCGGAAGCATGGTCACAAACGTGACACTACGACATCCCGTCACTTTAGCAAGAATAACCAGCAGCTTAGATGTAATCAGCAAGGGTCGGCTGATCGTTGGGCTTGGAACCGGTGACAGATTGAGTCGAACTGAACTAACATCTTATGGTTACTCATTCGACAACCTTGAGATACGAGTCGGTCGTCTTAATGAAACCGTAGAAATTCTAAAAGCCGCATGGACCGGTAAAGAATTCACATTCAAAGGTCGACACTACCAAATCTCACACCTCACGAACAAACCCAAACCAATCCAAAGACCAAATCCGCCCATATGGTTAGGTGGAAAACATCGAAAGATAATCGACATCATCGCCAAGTCAGGCGACGGCTGGAACTATTGGGGACTAAAGAAAAGCGAATCCAACGAAAGATTACGATACCTCCGAAAAAGATGTCTATCATTACAGCGGCCATTTGACAAAATAGTCAAATCCTGGTCAGGATCGTTGCATCAAAGGACGCTTGATAAAGAAAAAATTCTTGCCACACTACGAAGCGAGGTGAACCATGAAACGAGGTATCTGGTAGCATCGTTCGGATCGAAAGGCAAT
>DASQZS010000017.1:0-4680 GCA_035638535.1 Candidatus Acidiferrum sp. | reverse complement strand
CCAACCGCTGAATAGCATCCGTGTCCTGTTGTTAAAGTCAATTACCGGTTGAACCGATATTTTTGCGAATGATCCAGCAGTATACCATCCTGATCCTTGCGCCAAACCGTAAGAGGATTGTATCTGGATCAAGTATTGGCGTTCCCAGTTAGCTTCAAGTTTTGTAGGGGCGTTGATTCTGACTTGTAAACTTGGAGTCTGCACGGATGAGGTTTGATTCCATCCAGTGAACACGTACCTTGTGCCGTTTGTGAATTGGACCAAGGGTTGAACCGTTACATTCGCTGTGGTTCCTTCATTGTACCATCCGCTTCCAGAGGGGGAACCTGTTGACGAAACTATTGTTACGTAGTATTGCGTCAACCAATTTGCTTGCACCGTTATTGGACTCGACATGCTGATAGTAATTGAAGTCGAAGTTGAATTATAGTCCCCAGACCAACCTGAGAAAAGTAGCCTTGAGATGTTCTGCGTTACGTTCGAAGGATTGTTTGCGAAGACTGTGGCTGTGCTGTTCGCGTTATACCATCCTCCTTGCGAGGTACTGCCTCGATTGCCGTTAACAGTTAGTAGATACTGAGGATTGAAGACGGCAGAGATTTGAGTATCATTGGTGATTGTTATCTGGCGAGGATTAGCGGTACTCCCATCGGACCATCCTGCGAACGATTCGCGTGTGCCAGGCGTAGTGTTCACAGTTGATTCCATCTGCACAGTTATCTTGCCAGTGGGTACGCTTTCTCGTAGGTTTGTCGAGTTTAGATAGTACTGCACTCCGTTAATTTTTACCCAGACAGTTTCATTATTCGAAATCAAAGTCGAAGGTACATTAACGGTGAGCGTTGGTCCCAGACTTGGACCGACGTAAACGGTAAATGTGGCTTGATTGCCTACCCTACTTGGTTCACTGATCGTATTGTTCGGATCAATTATAACTTTGAAAAGATGAGTTCCTGAGACTGATGTCCAAACGGTCGAAGCTTCAGCAGTAGAGTTGGCGTTCACGTTAACTTGAGTTGTGGCATATTGTTGTCCGTCGACGTCGATTTCGATTGGCACGTTAGTTACATTGAGCGTTCCTTGATTCGAGACATCGATGTATAGAGTTACGGTAGTGTTGGGGAGGGT
Organism: Candidatus Acidiferrum sp.; assembly: GCA_035638535.1. Lineage (GTDB taxonomy): Archaea > Thermoproteota > Bathyarchaeia > 40CM-2-53-6 > 40CM-2-53-6 > FEN-987. The sequence continues at coordinate 3,552 of DASQZS010000017.1, read as the reverse complement.
TATGACGCTAGGTTGAGTGAAGAGTTTTGTGATCGAGAGCTGAGCGTAACTCTGTGTCTGATTTTGATTTTGGTTTTGGTTCTGATTTTGATTCTGGTTCTGATTTTGGTTTTGACTCGATGCACCTTCGCTTACTTTCACTTGGTATGAGTTACCTACCTTTCCCATCACCGAGATCGCTATGTTGTTCTTCGAGTCGGTGAAAGTTTGGCCAGTAGTCCAAGTGGCAGCGTTTAGACCTGCCACAGTTGGATTCGCGTTCATGACTTGAATCCTTCCAACGCTTAATGTTTCATCGACATACAGAATTAGGACTCCGGTTGAAGGCAGAGCCTGATCAAAGCCAATTTGCTCTCTAACCTCGACAAGATAATATTGACTCGGAGGTAGAGTGGCCGATACTGGGACCTCAACAGCATGAATATTTGTCGACGGTACCTCTGACGGATCAATAGTGTAAGTGGAGGGTACTCCAGAATCGGCGATCGCTAGTGTTGATCCACTTATGAATCCGAGCTGAGTTTTGCACCACGAATCGAAATGAGCTGGACTTGATCCAGGTGGATTACCATTCCATAGTCCCGCGTCCATTAACGTCCACGGCCCCATGATAGTTCGACCGGTTTGTACGTTGTAGAGGTCTGGCAAACCCAACTGATGTCCGAATTCATGAGCGTATACACCGATAGGTACTGCTCCGCCAGCCTCCATCTCTGGGATTATACTAAACTTCGTGATCGACTTACCGTTTGTCTGAATGTATACACCCCCCAAGTAGGTGACTGACCAGACATCATTCTTGACTCCACTGGACTCTTCTCCATTGCCGGAATGAAGAAATGAAAAGTAATTGTAATCGTTAACATTGATATCATGCTGCACTTGCGCTTCCGCCATTACATCTTGTGCGATATGCCAAGAACCATCTGATCCACTGCAATCCGCGTCATCTATTCCGAGGCAGTCTTTGCCGTAATATGCCTCTGGATGTGGCAACGTATACCAACCGTATACATCGACCTGAAGTTTGACGGTTCCATACGACGCTTCTTGGTAATACTGGTTTACGACCGACCAAGATTGTTGGACTTGACTGATACTGACCGACGCATTGATATCAGAGAATTGAGCCGCTATCACGGCCACATGAAGCACACCACTCACTGGAGCAAATTGTGGGGACGAACCGATGCCGATAGGCGGTGCTGGTAGAGGCATTCCAGTAATTGGAGCATGCGTAGAATTGATGCTTGGAGACATCGAAGGAAGCATCGGAGTATACTCGGCTACGATAGGATTTCGATGCGATCCGAACACGGGTGCAGAGGGCGCAATGACGACCAATAGAAGCAGAATGGAAAGTGTTCTGTAAATACGACTCACATACCTTATCTCCGGGTTCTCTCTCACAGGCGCCTGTAGCAGTCAACCGGGCCGAAATTTTTCATAAAGCGTTTAGATCATAAGAACGTCCACGCCCGTGACGTCCTTGCTCAACTATTAACAGCAATCATACAACGTTACTCGGATCTTGATATTCTAACACTATTCAAAATTTTGGTGTGCGTCGAATCGCGAAAGTTGCAGCGACTTCAGATCGTATCATAAGATAACGAGACAACGTCTTCGTCAGTAAGAATTTATTCGGCCATCCGTAAGTGCGGCCGTGGCAACTCACCATCACGTAATGCATCGGCCTAAGCGGAGGCTTGTCATACCTCGCTTCAGAAATCTCATAATCGCCATCTTGTTCATTTTCTCTTCGTTGATCAGTATATACATTCTAAGGTACGATTATCTTCTTCAACTGACCCCTAACTATCACTGGTATGCGCTGGTCGGATTTGCTGCAGTAGATCTTATCCTTGCTATGCAGCTTATTCTCACAGGTCTTCTCCGCGTCTGGGACAGAATCGTTCTTCGACTTGCAGCTATTTGGGCGCTCATCTCATTGCTAGCAGTTATTGCCGATATCTTCGTCGGACTGCAGCTCCCCCAGGGTTATCCTAGCATCACGCCAGTGCAAGCTTTCCAATATTTGTTCTTGGGGCTCAACGGTAATTCTGTTCCATTAGGTACATCTGCATTGTTCGCGATATACGCGATAGCTTCCGTTCTCTGTCTACTTCCATCGAATCGTTTCTGGTTCAACTGGGCCACGTTGCCAACTTGGAAAACGGTACTGGCAGTATTAATGATAGGAATCATCGTGATGGGACTTAGGCCGATCCTTCTACCGATATATCTTTCACAAGTTTCGCGTAGTTCCGAAAGCGCATATACAACGCAGATGGTCGTTCCCCCAATCGAGCATTTTACAATTCCGTATGACGTATCAAACAAAACAGTTTTCCTTTCTCTTGTTGCAGAGACACAATCGTCAATCCCGTATAATTTCAATAATACTCAGTACGGGCACATGGTAGTCTACGTTCCAGCGAATTGGACGATTGACTTGGTCTTCACAAATCAGGAAGGGATCACTCATAACGCTGTGCTCATAAAACCTGATGTGCCTATCCCCACATACGATTTAGCGAATGACGGGACTATTATCGCCCAGATCCCTGAGAATGCTATAGAAGGGAACTTTTTGGTCTCCGGTCAATCAGGATCGGTACTCGTTACAGATCTGTCGCCAGGAACGTATTGGATAGCCTGCGCGATGGCGTTTCCTACACCGCACGCAGAATCAGGAATGTGGATTATTCTTCAAGTATCCACTACTATTACGACGCCATACTACACAGCCATAACGTGATCGTGTGAGATTAGCTCGAAGTTCATGGCATTGGTAGTCAACGAACGAATTCGTTGCCTATAAAATAACTAGTGAACGAACAGATGAAACTACGTGTACCGTAATCTGATTCGCATATGTGAACGAGTATCTCTTAGACTTAGCTCGAAATGGCGGCAGATAGTGCACCGGCCAATGTATCGGAAGTTTGTTCCCCCGTAAATGAGCTTGATACCGATCCATCCTTGCCGATAACGTAGAACATTGGAGTTGATTGAACATTGTAGTTGCTGAAGACTATGCCAGAGGAATCGTATACAAATGTCCAATTTGTACCGTAGGTGCGAATGAAGTTTGCAGTATCATCTGCCGTCGCACCATTCCATGGTCCGGCGACTGAGATGAAGACAACGTTGCCGCCGTATTGAGCATATAAAGTATCTAGAATCGGCGCCATATGTTGACAATGCGGACACCATGGTTCCATAAATTCCAGTAGCACAACTTTCCCGTGAAACGAAGACAGCGTCACGGTTTGTCCCGTCGGGCCATTCGAACTCACAATCGGTAGCGTGAAGTCTGGCGCATTACCAGATGAAAGAGAGGTCGATGAGTATGTAACGGAGAGAGATGAAGAAGCGGGGGTAGGTGAAGCTTGGGTGAATGAATATGCAGCCCAAATCGCAATTATAATAATTATTGGGATCGCGATCTTTTCAGTCTTGCTTAGCCTATAACGCTTAACCTCGTCGGTTTTCTTGTTCGTTTTAGAGTTCTTAGCTTCCTTTGGCAAGATAGTCACTTAGCCGATT
>DASQZS010000016.1:0-4235 GCA_035638535.1 Candidatus Acidiferrum sp. | reverse complement strand
GCTCAATCCGATTGGGTTTGGTCTAGTTGGAGAGTCTAGAGCGAATACTCCAACGAGTGGCAGTTCCTCGAGTTTGAAGCCCTTCTTCAGGAACCGTCTTGGCCTGACTTTGAGTGGTCCTATTTGGTCGGGACGAAGTTTATTCAGATAGCTCAAGATGAACACGTGTGAGAATCCATCCAATCCCTCTAGAGCTTCTTTGAATTCTGGGAAAATTTCTATTGTTGCTTCATGTTCGTGATTATGAGCTCGAACCTCATCATCCGACGCATTTACTCTAACTATGCCAATAGGATAGAATGTTACTTCGTTTCTTTCGGACGTGGAATCGTCACCTGGATATTGTTTTTCGTTTGTCTAGATAATTCTTGGGTTAGCTCGATTATCATAGCATGCTAAGTTGTTTAGCGATTTTTGTTGTTAAATTCGTTCCGTATTTGGCATCAGATATGATACTTAGGGCAATGATTACTCCCGTAATTATGTCAATGCCTGACGTGTGGCCCCGAGATGCCAGAGCTTCCAAGCTGAAAATGAACTGGTTCTCATCAGCACATGTTACAGAGCTGATCAACCCTGTCACTTCTTCATCCAGAATTCGCAACTGCATGCAGTCTAAGAGTTTTGCACTGACCCAATTGGTTTTTGTTTCAAGGGAATCGAAGCTAAGAACGATTTGTGGTCTATTTAGTAATGAGGCAAATGTGTTATAGGTAGCGAGAAAACCGCCGAGGAAATCGTCACCTGATGGTGTGAAGCCAGACCCGAGTCCAATCAGGGTGTGCGCTCGTTCATAGAATTCATCATGCGCGGATTTGATTCGGAGGAGTAAGATCGTGGATTGGACGAAGTTGGCGATGCATTCATGTGTTAGAGTGTACTTGTCGAGTCCGCTCTTGCTGCTGTCTATGATTTCCAATATGAAGGATCCGATTTCAAGCATGCGTGAGAATTCCGAACGTGGATTGAGTTGGTGAGGATTGATTGTTTGCTGATGAAAAATCTTAGCGTCTTTGATTTGAATCACGGTGTCCCCACAATCGATATGTCCAGCTTTACCGGTGAATTGTTGGAGTGGATGTATTTTGCTGAAGTTAGTAGCTAGGTTTACTGTTATCGGTGACCGCGTTGGGTTGCACGTGAAGAAGATGATGTCGCCTTTCATCGTTTTTAGATAGAAGGAATTTGTGAAAATGTTTGTTACTATTCCTTCAAAATCTGGCACTTGCATCGCCTCCACTGCTAGAGATCCTATGGAATTGGTTTGCAATTCAAGAGTCAATGGCTGCGTCTCGAAATTGCGTTTCTCTATTGCGTATAGCGTTCCGCGTAAGACTTCAATGCTTTCTTGAATAGTTCCATTGGGAAAGATGCGGTTCCAGCGCCGATTTGCCCTATCCCTGGTAGTTTGTGGGCTATTCCAGTATTAACTGTGGGTGTGATCCCAAAACGTACAACCTTCCGTATGTCAATGCCTGTCGGAGTTCCTTGAGAGTCCAGGAATGGGATCAGGAAATACCTGTGTTTCGTCTGCGTGATTTCATACATTTTATTTGTATTCTGAACGGCAAATGCTGTTGAACCGCCAATCCAAGAAACTATTGCAGGGGCGGAGGCCATAGCGAACCCGCCGTACCCCGCTGTCTCAGTAATTGAGCTATCCCCGATGTCAGGATTGGCATCCTCTTCGCTGAATCCCGGAAACCAGACTCCTCTCGGAACCGCGGCTGGAGCGGTAAACCATTTCTTACCCAACCCGCTGACCCACATTCCCGCGTCCGTACCATTTCTGGTTAGTACTGTTACAATGGTGCTGTATTCGATATCTTGTGCGGCTATGCACATCGCTTTCGCGTTTGCCATGGCGAGGTTTAGGAACGTAAAGTTGTTTTGATTCATGAAATCGTAGCTTGAGATGAGATTCTTCTTCTCTATTCCAGATTCTAGCATGTACGGTGTGAGTTCCCTCAGAAGTAGCGATGTTGCTGCGTTATGTCTGTTGTGACACTCGTCACCCATTGCAAGTGCTTGGCTGATGATGGGTTTGAGGGCGATTCCGTTCTTTCGCTTTTTCACTGACTCAATAATTTGCTTCAAAGTTGGTGCAAATACGTCGCGCATCCAGTATAGCCTTTGTATTACTTCCGCTGAATAAGCGCCGTACCTCAGTACTTTCCCAAGTCCTTCGTTGAAGTTCGAATACACTTTGTTGCCATACTTGCGATCTTGGATGACGAACACTGGCATATTCGGAGAGATTATCCCTGCCATTGGTCCAACTGCGTTGTGGTGATGATTTGGTGCAAACGGAATCTGGCCCGATGCGGCGAGGCTCTCTGCTTCAATCTCGTTTGTAGCCCATCCTTCATAAATTGAAGCGCCAACGACTGCTCCGCGCATAGGGCCGCTCATGTTTTCCCACCGGATTGGAGGGCCAGCATGGAGTAACATCCGTTCTTTCATTCCGGGAATCATGTTGCGTGCGAGCCCCACGTCCACCCAAACCGGATCTGCTTCCATCATTAATTCTACGGCATTGCGATTTGCTTCTCCAATCATTTCCTTAATGTTCGTTGAATCCATCGATTGTGTGCTCTCCGTGAATTCTCTAATACGATTGTACTAGCCCGCTAGGATTTAATTACGCAGTGGATAAAGGCGATACGTTATTCGAGGGGAAGCTGTTGGGCGATGTTCGGAATGTCGTAAAACCGAACCTTTACAGGGATTCTGTTCAATTGCTCCATCTTTCAGAAGAAGCGAAGCGAATTGATGCTATCGAGGACGCGGCTGTAGTGATGGGGACTACGACCAACAAGCAGATTCTCGATAAACTTGGACTGCTTACGGAAGACGGTCGGCGCGCTTCGGAGAATGATATGATTCTCGCCTTCAAAATTGCCTCACCTAAGCTGGCTGACGACGCATTGCAGCGACTGGAACAAATTATCCTGCGACCTCCGCGGACGGATCAGAAAACCTTCAACCTTGACGAGGGATTGGAGGCGCTGCCTGACGCAGACTTTGCGATAGTATCACTGCCAGGAGAATCAGCCAAAGAGGTGACCATGAAATTACTCGGGAAAGGGATACATGTCCACTTGTTCAGCGATCACGTTCCGCCTGAACACGAGCTTGAGCTAAAGACCTTCGCTAGGGAGAGGGGGCTTCTTGTCATGGGACCGGGAGCTGGAACATCGATCGTGGCTGGCAAGGCGATTGCTTTTGCAAATGTCGTGAAAACTGGTTCCGTAGGGATAGTTGCGGCAGCTGGGACTGGATTACAAGAAGTCAGTGTCCTGCTAAGTCAAGCGGGCATAGGGATCTCCCAAGCTATAGGTACCGGGGGTGGGGATGTCAAATCAAGAATCGGGGGAATAACGATGCTCCAGTGCATCGAAGCACTTGAGCAAGATGCTAACACTAGTGCTGTGCTTGTGGTTTCGAAACCGCCGGACGATGACGTGTTGGATTCCATAATTGGAAGGTTGGTAGAGTCTACGAGAAAACCCTATGTCACGTGTTTCGTGGGCGCCAAAGAATACGCGTTGCCCAATGAGATTAGAAGGCGTGTGAGACAGGTGAGGACTTTGCATGGGGCGGTTGCAGAAATTATTAGGGTTACCAATCATAATGAGGTAAGATTAGGCATCGACAAAGATGAGTTGCGGTCGCTCGCAGTGAAGGCAGCTGATGGATTGACTGGAAAGCAGAAGTACGTTCGAGGTCTGTACACTGGAGGAACCTTAGCATACGAAACGCTTGTAATTCTTCAATCCCTCCTCACCAACGTATACTCGAACGTCCAACTTGATCAAACGTTCAAGTTGCCTGTAGCGGCCGGGAGCATTGGGGATTCGGTTGTTGATCTTGGCGAACAAGAGTTTACGCAGGGGAGAGCTCATCCAATGATTGATCCAACTATTCGGAAGATTAGATTGGTCGACGAGGCTAAAGATCCAGAAGTGGCTGTCATTCTCATGGATTTCGTGCTTGGATATGGATCTAACAAGGATCCGGTCGGAGTCATGCTGGAGGCAATTGGAGAGGCGGTGGAGACCGCGAGACGTGACGGGAGGAAACTTCCAATCTTCGCGCACGTGTGCGGGACTGAAGAAGATCCCCAGAAGCTTTCCAAGCAAACCAAGATGTTACGCGATGTTGGAGTTGTAACGTTTCAAACCAATGCATTAATGGCTCTTGGTAGTGCAATAGCTTCCAGAAAGGGAATGATC
>DASQZS010000015.1:0-4024 GCA_035638535.1 Candidatus Acidiferrum sp. | reverse complement strand
GGTACTAGATTGCTTTCTATCTGAAGCTCACAAAGAATTCGATGTTGAGAAAATGGAAAAAGGAGAAATTACGGGAGAAGGTTTCCTCCCGTAATTGTTGTCCTAACGCAAGATTTGCGGGCGGATCGTGCTCGAGTTTAGCGGACGAAGCCGTTCCAGTATTCGAAAATCTTGGCGCCGAAATCGGCGAGTGTACTTTTGGCTTCGGGGTTTAGATTTCCGTAGACCTCGAACCTGGTGACTCTCGATACTGCAAGCACTCTTTGCACGATTGGCTGGAGGCTTGCTATGTGGGGGAGTAACGATTCAGAGTCAGGATATTGCTCCAGAAGAAAGCACTTGCTCCCGTCACTGTTGAAGTAGAATTGGTATCCGAGCACCTTGGACTTATCTAGTGCAATGTTGATTGCTTCTTGAGCCAGTTTTTTGAATGCTTCAACCTTTCCGTCATAGATGGCTAACTCAACAAAATACTGAACCTGACTGCTTTTCTCCATCATTCATCCAACCCAGTTGTTGTGATTTTGCTACTGAAAGTAGATTTGTATGAAGATATAAGACCTCCATGACCCTCAATTCAAGTGCAGTTTAGTGCTGAATCGTCGTGTGTGCACAGCACCAGACCGTACGTAGGCTTCAAATCTTCAATTTTGGTCTCCCTGTAACTATGGTCATGCTTCGCATCCCATGAAGAAGAGTGGAGCTTTAGATCCAAGTAGAGATCGCTTTTCGTCTACGGTGAGCGACTCGGTTAAGGCATGTCTTTCGCGGAAGCATCTATCGCATTGTAAGTGTAGGCTTGTGTCTCCGTACACTATCTTATTCCATGTATCGCATCTTAGGAGCTGGGTGTCTGGTGGAACTATGCGGTTGCATCTGCAGCAGTGATTGTTTAACGAGTGGCATGTTGGGCATTTCAATGCTGATTCTCTTAGCCTCCTAACGTGTCATGGGTGGAGAGACTTTTGCTTCGAAACGGGTGTCGATGACAACTTCTCTGTCTGGTTCTGGGAGGTTATACCATGGTTCTCTTTCTCCGATCCTCGCTCGGATCTTCCATCTCAACGTTTTTGGTGCTCTCTCGATCCGTAATCTGAGGTCGGCGAGGCGCCAGGTAACGGTCTGTTCATCTCGCTCGTTTAATCGGTATTTGTTCAATGCTGCGAGTACGTTGATGATGTTCGTGCTGAATGTTTTGTAGAGCCCCCAATCATCTCCGCATAAATGAGCCAGATAGGTTCCGTTGATGGTTTCGGGTGTGTCAGAATCCCCTATGCGGTGGTCATGGACTATGGCGATTATGTCCTTGTATTCGCGTTCGGTCATCTCAACCACCTGTAGTTTCGTGGCGAGAAGATCAGCTAGAGTAATCGTCGGGTTGTCCAGCAGTATCCTGTCTTTGAAGTTGAATCTGTGGCACATCTCAAACACGTCAAAGAAAAGATCCACACGTCTACCGTTCACAATGTCGTTGTAGATTAGACGTTTGCCGCCTGACATGACGTTAAACATTTCACGTGAAGAGTATCCCAACTCCAGGAATAACCTCTTCACTTCCTCACGTTGCTTTTTCAACGCCATGAAATCGATGTAAGCATACCTACGTTCCAGCGATCTATGAATCGCAGTTGGACAATGCAAACGAACAGCCATGCCACCAAGCAGCCGCACCGTTAAGCCATGATCCTCAGCAGCGCATAGAATTCTCTGCGTCTCCTTGATGATATCCGCGTATGGCGTAACAACTTCGGACCTGTACTCAACCTGTAAAACCCTCATCACAATTTCCTTCAACGAATTGATGGTGAATCGAACCGATACGCTTGATGTCGAAGCGTTCAAGATCTTCTCATCAAAATCTAAAATGCGCGTCGACGAAGGACATGAGAATATACGCGTTCCGATTCGCGCTCGCGACAGACACACTTTGCTCAATCCGCGAAGTTTCTTGGCGGATTGAATTGATTGACGTGATGCGTATGAGTCTGATTGAATTCTACTATGTTCGGTGAATGTTGATGATGTCTGAACAAGAGGCAGTTCGAGACGCAATTGTTGCATTTGCGAAGCTTCACAATCGATACAATTGCAAACTTGGAGTTCGAGGAATAGACCGAGGAGAACTCAATCTAAATGACATGAAATGTGTTAGAGTGAATGATGATGCATGGGTCTGTACGCTCCCACATATTCATCTGCCACTCGTCACGTTGACCTACGAATTCACCTACACAACCAAACACGACCTACGTCAAGCTGCGTATTCCTGCAGTTGCATCACGCCGATCCTTGAAATACGACGTGAAATCGCAGTGCCCGCGTGAAGACGCGACAAATGTCGTCACAAATCGTGGTTGCGTACTTGATTGCCTGATTCTGAGGGACGCGAAATGGCACTTGAAACGAAGACGAAGCTAGATGATCTCAACCGATCGAGAGAGGATCTAGAAGTGCAGTTGGAGGACACGTTGAGGTTGTTGAAGGCATGGAAGAGATGTGTTTATTGCGGCAACGAAAATTTGAAGACGATTATAGTTGCGCCAAATGGCGAGATTGTATGCCGAAAATGCGGTACTGTTCTCGGAAGATTATTTACGTCAACGGATAATGATGCATGGTTTGAAGAGCGCATTGAACCGATCTGTGACGAGGAAAGAACACTCGAGAACCACGTCAGCAAATTCGGATGGGATTTCTAGCAACGGGAGCAGCCACAAATTGCGTTCATACGACAGCATGTTATACTTTTTCTTAGGAGGAGGGTGCGCTTTGGCAGACTCGCACGAAAAATGAGTTCCTGAGACGTGTGTTGCACTATTTTTGCTCCTACGCTTGTTTCAGAGTTTTTATGTCGATCTTATCCATTTTGAGGATTGCGCTCATGACTCTTTCCAGTTTCTGAACATCTTTGCCTTGCATCATCTCGCCTAGGACGGTGGGGACGATTTGCCATGATAGACCGTATTTGTCTTTTAGCCAGCCGCATTGTCCTTTTTCTCCGCCTCTGGAAAGTTTTTCCCAAAACTCATCCAATTCGTGCTGTGTTTCACATTTCACTAAGAGTGATATGGCTTCGGAGAATTTGAAATGGGGGCCACCGTTTATTGCCATGAACTCCTGGCAATTAAGTTGGAACGTGACGACCATTACGGTTCCTTTCGGTCTTCCTGAGATCTTTGCCCCTTCTTCTCCGTAGTGGGTAATGGTTCCAATTTTGGAGTTTTTAAAAATGGATACATAATAATTCGCGGCTTCTTCGGCTTTGTCGTCGAACCATAAGAACGTGGTAATTTTTTGCATATAGCGAACCACGCATCCATTGAATCAAGTATTAATTAAATCTCCACACAGTAATTCCTACTATAGACGTAATGGGCTGGTCAGAACTGTTCGGTATTGTTCTGACCAGTCAGGTTGGGGGTTAGGTTAGGTTCGAGTTTTAGTATGGCCGAGGGGGTTGGGGATGTCTGTGTCGGGATGCTAGTATTGCGAATGCGATGGTGCCGACTACAGCGGTGGCGATGACTGATACGATTACTAGATTGATCAGCCACGTGTTGTCAGGCGGGATGTAGACTGGTACTGGTTGTGTTATGGTGACGATTTGCTGTTGTTGGTATTGGTATTGGGAGTTGTTACTATGGTGGTGATGATAGTTGCCATACGAGCCTTGTGAGCCCTGAGAGTAAGAGTTTCCATTCCAACCGTTTGAGTAGTTGCAGTTGGGGCCTGAACCGCAATACTGAGATGGAGAACTGCTGGGGGGGTCTTGGGTATTGGCAAGGCCGTTTGGGTCGATTTGAATAGTCGTAGTTGTTAGCACTGGTCCGGTTTGTGCGTAGCTATATACTCCACTGTAAATCGATGCGGTGATCTGCACGACGTCCCCTTGGGCCACGGGTGGGAGAGTGAAGGCGAGTTGTCCGCTGAACATACTAGGCCCATTGACAGGTGTCAGCGGCGTATTGACTGAGCCGAGGTCTGTACTCGTTGTTGTGTCATATGCATCTCCTACCACATACAA
>DASQZS010000014.1:0-6458 GCA_035638535.1 Candidatus Acidiferrum sp. | reverse complement strand
CGCATTCACTAATCGAACATGTTCAAGACAGACCGGGTCATGACATACGATATCGACTGGATACGTCCAAAATTCAACGCCTCGGTTGGAAACCAATAATCGGTATTGATGAAGGACTGAAAGAAACAGCCAGCTGGTATTTGCAACACGCGTCTTGGTGGAATTGGGTCGTCAACGAGAAGACATTGGGCCCTGCTCCATGGAAAGAGAATTGGTAGATTGAAACTTCTAGTTACAGGAGGTAGCGGTTTACTTGGTGGAAGCATCGTACGTCAGGCAATTAGCTGCGACCACGAAGTTTGTGCCACCTTTCACACCCACCATCCATCCCAACCCGGATTCGTGAACATCAACCTTACGGAGCCGGACTCTGTCAAGGAACTAATCCGTAAAGAGAAACCTGAAGTAATAATTCATTCAGCTGCACTCACCGACGTTGATTTCTGCGAACGCGACCCAGAGGCTGCGCTACAGATCAACGGTTTCGCCACTGCGAACCTATCAAGAATTTGCAAGCAGACAAGAAGGTTCCTGATCTACGTCTCGACCGACTATGTTTTCGACGGCTCGATCGGAAATTATGATGAATCAGCTATTGCAAACCCAATAAACGCGTACGGCGCATCAAAATTAATTGGCGAGGAACAAGTAGCATCGCATTGCGACGACTTCTGCATAGTTAGGACAAGCGTTGTATACGGTTGGGGTCGAGAGTATAGACCTAATTTCGCCACTCGGCTCTATGAGAGTCTTAAACTAGGACAAAAAACTGCGGTCGTCGCAGATCAATATGCATCACCTACCCTAAACACTCAACTTGCACGTATGCTTCTAGAAGTAGCAGAGCATCGCCTTAATGGCACGCTTCACCTGACCGGAGATCAGAGAGTGGGTAGATACGAGTTCGCAGTTCAACTTGCTGAGAAATTCAATTTCGATGCAAGACTCATAGAGGCAATTCAGGCTTCTTCATCACAATGGATCGCAAGACGCCCGCGAGACTCTTCTCTCAACGTTTCGAAAGCTCGAAATGAATTGCGAAACAAGCCAGTGAATTTAGCGAAAGCATTGGATGAGTTCGCTTCTAGTAATCCATTGCCAAACGCTTAGGGCTAACGGTCAATATCGGAAGAGCCTAAGTATGATGAGCAATGTAATTGTGACAAAAATGGCGATCCATAATCTGCATCACAAAAAGAACAAAGAGTTGTCAGAAATAAGAAGCGGCGGATGAACATGAAGGCACTTCTATTAGCCGGTGGACATGGAACACGACTAAGACCACTTACCTTCACTGGCAACAAGCATATGCTTCCAATTGCAAACAAACCAATGATACTCTACAGCCTTGGCTACCTCATCGACGCGGGTATCGAGGAAATAGGCGTCGTCCTGGGCCCGATAAATGAGGATGTTAAAAGTTTGCTAGGAGACGGCTCGAAGTTTGGTGTAAATATCACTTACATACAGCAACCGGAACCAAAGGGATTAGCCCACGCTGTAATGATTTCCGAAGATTATCTTGACGAACCCTTCGTTATGTGTCTCGGAGATAATCTCTTGAGTCAGGGAGCGAAACCATTTGTTGAGCAATTTCAGAAAAGCAATCCGAATTGCGTAATCGGCGTTGCACATGTCAAAGATCCAAGCAGGTATGGCAACGTAATTGTCGACGAAGCAGGTCGCATCAAGAAACTTGTCGAAAAACCAAAGGACTCGAAGAGCGATTTGGCCTTAATTGGTGTTTACGTCTTTGACAACAAAGTCTTCGAAGCAGTAAAAACAATTAGGCCTTCATCACGTGGAGAACTGGAAATAACCGATGCGATCCAGATGCTACTGGAAGATGGAGCGAAGGTGGACATACAAAGAGTAAGTGGCTGGTGGAAGGATACTGGGAAACCTGAAGACCTGTTGGAGGCGAATCAACTTGTTCTCCAAGAGCTACATCATAAAATCGAAGGCATGATCGCCGAGGGAGCGAAAGTCCTTGGAGGCGTAAGTATTGGCAAGGACAGCAGGGTACTCGGGAATTGTACCTTGAGAGGCCCAATTGTCATCGGAGAACGCTGCGAGATCGGACCCGCCGCGCATATTGGACCATACACATCTATTGGTAACGACGCGACTATTCGGAATTGCGAAATAGAAAACTCCATTGTCATGGACGGCGTGTACGCCGATTGTCGAAAGCGCATCTTAGACAGTATGATCGGCACCAGATCCCGAATCGTCGGATCGGAATACGGGATCGAGCGTGGCCTGAAGCTTGTTCTAGGCGATTCGACTTACGTTGGAGTCTGACGCATCAAGAGCAATTCGAGCATGAAGGTTGCAATCGTAAACAGCTTCTATCCCCCGTGGCGAGGCGGAGCTGAGACATATGTGTCAAGTCTCGCAACGGCTTTGCGCAATCGCGGCCACTCAATCACAGTAATCTGCAGTTGCGATCCATTGAAACCTGGTATTTACAACGACAATGGAATTGACATTAATCGGCTAAGATTAATTGGCAGATTGTATGGAACTCCGATACCAGTAGGATTAAGGGGAGCACTGGAGGAGATTGATGCGGATATCCTTCACGCCAACTTCCCAAGCCCGTATTTCGCCTATAACGTTTCTCGCATAGCACGCTTGCGCAAGATTCCAGCGGTTCTCACATGGCATAACGATCTCCCCGGAGTCACTTTATCCGCCAAACTGTTAATCGAAATTCACGATAAGCTAGTATTGCCAAGATACATTCACGAGTATAGGCAAATAATTGCGACTTCACCAATCTACGCGTCGCGGTCACGCATTTTGGGCCAGTTTCCTAAAAGGGTCACCGTGATTCCGAACGGAGTCGACTGCAAACGATTCAACCCTGAAGTTGACTCGAGTGAGGTACGAAGACTGCTTGAGGCAGATCGAAAATTCGTCCTCTTATTTGTGGCCGCGCTTACTAAATGGCATAGATACAAAGGCCTCGAAATTCTACTCCATGCGATGAAAATCGCCGGCGGGATCGAAGAGAGAATAATGCTCATCATCGTTGGAGATGGAGAACTCAAACCCGAGTTTGAATCACTCGCTGATACCTTGAACCTAAAGAAACAGGTAGTTTTCGTTGGCGACATTTCAAATGAACAGCTTCCAAGCTATTATGGTGCATGCAACGTTCTAGTCCTACCGAGTAAGGATATGTCTGAAGGCTTCGGACTAACTCTTCTCGAAGCTAACGCTACAGGTAAACCATGTATCGCTAGTAACATCGGCGGTATCCCAAGCGTAATCGAAAACGACTATAACGGAATACTTGTTCCTCCAAATGATCCGATTTCCCTCGCGCAAGCGATAATATCGTTAGCTAAGGATAGCGAGAAATGTTTGAAATTTGGTCGAAATGGAAGAAAATTTGCCCTACTTCGTGATTGGAGAGAAATAGCTTCTAAGACCGAGCAAGTATACATGCAGAGCCTAAACGCGAGCTAACGTTTCTCACGAACCACTGTAATTAGAGTGAATAGAATTATTGCGGTAAAGAGTGAAAGAAAGCCGATGATGCCTGAAGCAATAGATACCAGCGCCAAGTTGGTAACCACTCGACCATAGCGCTGGTAGTAATCTAGCGTCATGAACCCAAAGACTCCTGACACGGAGAGAAAGCATACGGCGAAAGTTCCATAGAACAGCAGCGGATGTCTTATCGATACGAACTTTATCAGACTGAATATAACATCCAACCCATGCATTAGCGGATTATGAGTTGACGTATTTGATCTACTATAATTCATCGTTATCGATACTTCAGTAATTTTCATTCCAGCCTCGTTCGCGTGCATGATTAGTTGCGCGTCAACTCCCATTCCATATTCGGCGGCCGATAAGTTTTCAATTGCCTTACGCGAGTACGCTCGGAAGCCACTCTGAGAGTCAACAAATCGACCATTAACTTTAACACCTGTCGCCAAATCTAATGCTCGCTCTCCTGTCCATCTGTACCCAGGCATGTCGGATGGGCGCGAGGCTCTACTGCCGATCACAACATCCGTCCGAGTCTTCTGGAGAGTTTCAAGTAACCTAGGAATAAGAGACGGATCATGCTGTCCATCTCCATCAAGCGTGATTAGAACGTCAGCACCACTACGTTTAGCGTATTCGAAGCAATCGTGAATTCCCGCGCCCTTACCCAAGTTCTTGTCGTGCCTTAGAACCTTCGCCCCCAATTTTTCAGCTATGACACCAGTATCATCACTGCTGCCATCGTCAACCACCAAAACTCGACTCGCATGTTCCTTAGAGCGAATAACTACCTTAGCGATCGTCTGTTCCTCATTGTACGCAGGTATGGCCACCAGAACATCTAATGTCTTACGCAATGAAGCCGCCCCGGAATGACAATCAAGTAATGTCCCTAGAGTCAACGGGTTTATGGTTTGTGGATTATCGAGGAACAGTTCTCGACTCAGTGTCACGCTTAAATCAAATGGTTGAATACTGATTTGGCGAGTTATCTTTGAAGGCTGCAATACTGGCAGGTGGGGCGGGCACTCGGCTACAGCCGATAACAGCGTACATACCGAAAGCATTGCTTCCAATCGGAAGTCGATATGTGATCGAATACATTATCGATTATTTGAAAACTAATGGCATAGTCGAACTTGTAATGCTAGTTTCAAATAATGAAGTCCAGCTGCTTCAAAATCATTTAGGGGATGGACAAAGATTCGGGGTCAAACTCGAGTACTCAGTTGCTGATCGAATCGGTACCGCAGGAGCACTTGGAGTTGCCGGTGAACTTCTAGGGGAAAGATTCGTGGTCTACTACGGCGATGTGCTTACAAACATGAATCTTAGGGAGATGACTACGTTCCATGCGGCGAAGCAAGCTATATGCACAATCGCAATGAGTACTGCAGTACCAATCGAGTACGGCGTAGGCAGAGTGGCTGAAGACGGTAGGGTCACGTATTTCGAAGAGAAACCGGTATTGAAGGAGTATCCCATTAACATGGGGATTAATATTTTCGAAAAAGATGTCCTTGCCTACTGCGCCCCCAAGAAAGATGTTGCGACCGACGTAATCCCTCAACTTCTTCGTGACGGAAAGCGAGTGTTTGCATACCTATCAAGCAAAAGGCACTATGACATTGGCACCTTCAAGAACCTAGAAGAAGTGCGAGCGCGTCTCGACCACGGCAAGGACCTCTACTAGAACCGCTTCCAAACTACGCAGATCTGTTCGCCGCATCGGACGATTTCATGAACCACGAACCAGCAACATCGATCACATAAATCAGCATACAGGCGAAACCTGCTGACGAAATGATCGGAGCCGCGAATACCTGTACGAATTGATTGTTTAGGAGATTCTTGATCGCTATCGAAGAGGCGCTGCCACTCGCAAGGTTGACGAGAAATAAACTGTAGCCACTGGGTGTAGCTAACCCCGCTGAAAGAAAGAACCATTGAACGAACAAGAAAGCGCAGATTGCTGGAAGAAGAATAGCTCGCCGTCTATTACATAAAGCGATATCTAACGCCATAAGAGGCAAAGCCCACGTAAGATATTGAACATAGAAACTCCAATTAGATAACGCATAAAAAACAAGCAAAGTTTGAAGCATAGTCGCAATTGGCGAACTCGTTTTCTTCGCGAACAAGGCAACTATGCAATAGAAAATAATCAATCCAAAGGCCGCACCGTTAACTGAATAGTCTCCTCCAACAAATGGCAGTAACTGCGTTACTGGAGAATAGTAACCCGTAAGATACAATGTCCCGTATGGAAGAGTCCATAACATATACCCAATCAAACCAATAAGTCCAATGACAAGAACGAAAGCCTTCTCTCGCCTAGAGACTCCATGCTGCTGGATGAACATTAGTAACGGAGGAAGCAGAAGGACAGGATACAGTTTTATCCAGATTCCTAGACCGAGGAAAATTCCACAAAATCGAGGTCGATTGTATAGAATCATAAGGATAGCGGCCATAACAAAAAAAGTCGCGAGAATGTCGGGTACGCCCAATAGTTCAATGCTAAGGAACGAATAAGGATTCATGAACCAAAGAAGGGCAGCGATTCGGCCTTCAACCGGAGACTTCAGTCGTTTACCGATATAATACAGAATCACCAATGTCCCCAAATCGAAAATAAAGATAGGGAGTCTCATCAGTAACGATAGGAAACGTAAACCAATGTCCATCCCGGTCGGCGTAGAAACAGTCCAACTCTGCAGAACAGTCGAATTCGATGCGAAATAGAGTGGCGGATAGAGGACAATCCACGGCCCAATAAGCCGATCCAATGTCGCCAGTTCCACTATGCCCTGAAGATCAAAACTCGCTGGAGTGACAACTGAGAATCCTATTTTAAGAGCGGATATTAAGACCAAACTCACAAGAAAGGCATTTTGATTCCTGACAAGAATCGAGATCCTGCCAAACAATGTGGGTTCTCAACCGTCGTC
>DASQZS010000013.1:0-16955 GCA_035638535.1 Candidatus Acidiferrum sp. | reverse complement strand
CTTCTTGATTAGGTCGATGATTGTGAAGGAGAATACGTCCGTGTCTGGGTACTCATGCTTGAGTTTTATTAAGGTAGAATCTATCGTCGCTCTGTTTCCTCCATGCCCATTTATTATGAAAATTTTGGTTAGTCGGCTATTGCGCAGGCTTAACACAATATCCAGAATCGTGTTTGTCAGGGTCTCCACCTGTAACGATATGGTGCCCGGGAATCCCATGTGTTCCAGCGAGCAGCCTAGAACCAGAGTCGGCATTAAGAAGCAGTTTTCTGATTTCTGCGAAACGGCTTGCGAGATATGATTTGCAATTATGGTGTCCGTGGCCAGAGGCAGATGAGGGCCATGTTGTTCTAGACTACCGATGGGTAGCAGAATCTTGGGATTCTTGGTGGTTTTGAGGCGTTCAGCGAATTGAGTCCAGCTTAGAGTTGAGAGGTTGTTAGTCATTTCGCTTCACCTTATACTCGAGACTGATTTCGTTCCTTAGTCTACGCACTCTTAAGAGTCGAAGCTGAAACGACTTGTTGATCGTTGGCATACCTATTCCTTCAACGAGCGTTGTGGCTCGATCTCCTCCGATAAGTATTGGTGAAATCGTTACGTGCACATAGTCAACTAATCCTTCCGTTAGCATAGACCAGTTCAGTATTCCTCCTCCTTCAAGTACGATGCGGCGGACCCCTTGTCGGTAGAGCGCACGCAGTAGCAGCTTCAGATTGATTTTAGATTGACCACATCGAATTATCCTAGCCCCAGCTCGCTGGAGCCCGGCGACTTTGGACTTGGAAGCTTTTCCTGAAATAACTATGAATACGCTGGAGGGATCTGTTCTGAAGATTTTTGCCTTGAGTGGCGTTCTTGCTGAGCTATCGACTATGACACGGATTGGATTTCTACCTTTGACGTATCTTACTGTGAGCAGTGGGTTGTCGATTAGTTCTGTTCGAATCCCTATCATAACTGCGCCAGACTGACTTCGGAGCTTATGCAAGGCTCTTAGATCGATTTTTGATGAGATCCGCGAATCTCCTGATCTCGTGGCAATTTTTCCGTCTAAGCTCATTGCGGCTACGAGGATAACCTTAGGCCTCGTCTCAGTTTCAGAATTTGAGTGAGCCGTGTAGGATTTCACCCTCCGCCATTACACATGTGACGTTGTCCTTTCGTGCTCTGTGGACCACGGATGCAACTAGATCGTGAGAGAATCCTAGATTGGGATGGTTAAGATTCAGAAATACGATGTCTGCCCTCTTTCCAATTTCTAGACAGCCTGTATTGTGGAATTCGAGAGCTCCAGCTGCATTCTGGGTCGCCATCTTGAGGACATCCTTCGACGTGACAATAGCTGGGTTTCGATGTTCTGCCCTCAACATTTTTGAAGTATAATTCATTTCACGAAACATGTCCGGCTCATTGAGCATTACGTTATCCGTTCCCAGAGCCACTGATATTTTGTGGTTTAGTAATTCGACAATTGGAGGTATTCCCAATCCGAGCGCGGCATTAGCTTGTGGGCAACACACTATTGGGATGTGTCTATCAGCAATCATGTTGAGATCATCGCTCGTGGCGTGTGTGAGGTGAACCATGAATCTGGGCTGTATGTGACCTAGAGTTCGCTTAACTTCGGTTTCTCCGAAATGTGTTAATGAGAATTCTTTTGACGTTAGACTTTCAGCGACGTGAACTGCTATCGGTTTACTGTAGGCTTTTGACAGTTTTGAAATCGTGTGCAGTGCAGAGTTTGTATATTCGTTTGGCCCGCTTATGCCTAGACCGTCTGATATTTTGAGTGTCTCGCTCAAATCCTTGACGACACTATCCGAGAGATCTTCGTCGGACTCAATTTTGTTTTCGGAAAAGGAGTAGTTTGGTCGACCGAGGATCAGTTCGCGCTGACCGTCGGTCATAATTTTTTTCATCAATTTTACTCCTTCGGACCCTCCCTCTCTGAAGTCGGCGAAGGCGGTTATGCCAGAGGCAAGCATTGCTCGGATAGTTTGACGGATTGCTCGAAACAGGATACTTTGCGGGGTTTCTTGTAGAATCCGATTTTTCACTCCATGGATGGGATGAACTAGTTCCCTGAGTGTAGATCCAGTACCAATGTCTCTTGCAACAGCATCTCCGAGATGTATGTGGGCATCAACTAGTCCGGGAATTGCGAGGAGGTTCTTCCCGTCAGCTGTTTTCGATGATTGGCGTGGTGGCTTGGATTCTCCGAGATCGCTTATCGTGCCTTTCTCGATCCGTACCCATCCGTTCTTCATTACCTCGAATTCTGTTCCTCTGAGGATTGTGAGGTTTTCGATAAGTAAACTCATTCGAGCGGTCACATGTGGGTAGTCGCCAGTATGAAGTTGTTGCGATCCTGTCTAATTTTATGGAGATTCATTGTGGCAAGTTCAGCTGCTTTTCGTCCGGTTTTCGCTATTCCGATACCGCATTTCAGCTCGACGTTAGAATCATGGCAGTTCTTGAGGAGTGAAGTAATTTCGTCCACGCTGACGCCATTGGCGACTCCCATGAAGTTGTCGCCTCCAATGTAGAAGAGGAGCGCGTGATGATCATTTAGTGATCTCATTAGGTCGGCGTAAATCGTCATCACTTTCATCGTTGTTTCAAATGCGGATACGCGATCGGTAGAGGTTTCAGTGATTCGATCGATGTCAATGTGAATTATTTGAACATATGACTCTTGTTCGTCGAGTATCGTGTCACAGGCGAGTTTTGCCTTTCTTGTTTCGGATTGAGCGCTTCCAGTTTTTTGCAGCAGTTTCGATGCATTGACTTGGGCGTCGAATGGCGTTCGTCCAACACCGACTCCCATGCTTACCGTAAAAGGGAACTGCTTGTTGATTTCTATCTGAATTTCTCGATGTTGCTCTTTGCTTATTCCGTTTGTTACAGCTAACATTTCGTCGAATCTGTTAAAGAAGACCAGCCCCTCTCTCTTCGCGAATTTTTCCTGAAATGAGGAGTATAGCTCCGCCTGCAATACTTGTAGTCGGTGCTCCCTATCGTTACCGAGTGTGTCAGTCCAGGGTCCGTAGTTGTCGATCTGTATGACAGCCATCTGTATCTGTTCATCGCGCAATTTATTGCAACCCAACTTCGTAGAATCTTTCAGTCGGCTTGAGAGTTTCTTGAGATAGTCGAACCATCTTCACAGCCGATTCTACGCTACGGTTTGCGTATTCTTCCGCCCTCTCCTCGGCTTGTTCCCACGTCATGGACGGTCCTGAGACTCCTAGGGTGACAGGTTTCTTGTAGCGCAGGGAAAGTTCTGATGCTTTGGATGCTAGCACGTTTGCTATGACTTGGTCGTGACCGGTTTCACCCTTTACGATCGCTCCTAAGGTGACTACGGCGTCAACGTCACTCTTCTCCAGCAACATTTGAATCATTATCGGCATATCGTACGCCCCCGGAACTTTGCATACGTAAGTCGGCTTGGCATTGAGCTCGGTAGCGTGTTTCAGGGCTTGGTCAAGCATCTTGGCGGTAATCGCCGAATTGAACTCTGCTACTACGATTCCTAGCTTGATCCGGGACTCCATGGGTTGACACTTTGTGGTGCGAAGAACTTGTCGTTGCCCTTGAAGAAATTCGACATCACTTGGTCTGCTTCGATAATCGGAATCGTGTTTTCTCTGGCAAAGATTCGTGCCGAGTGTATCGACAATGCCTTATGGGTGTTGCCATCCAACATTTCACACAGAGCGGCGACTGGTGTTAGTCCCGCTAATTCACATAAGTGCACCGAGAGCTCCGTGTGTCCTCTACGTTTTTCAAGCGATCCCTCCGATTCGAGTAGCAAATAAACGTGTCCTGGAGCTTTGAAGGCTTTCGCGAATTCTCTAGTCGAATCTCGTCCATTGTCGATTGTTTTCTTGGCGAGGTGAGCCAGTTCACAAATTGTTAAGGATCGGTCCAAGTCAGTTACGCCGGTAAATGTGCGTCGATGATTGACAGTTATCGAGAACGCAGCCTTTCCTCCGTACGGGGTTTCGTCTTCGTTGAGAGATCGAAGAATTGGATATTGACGTGCGGCTGAGAGAAATATGTCGTGCATCATAACTAGCCCCAATTTTTTCCCTATCTCGTTACTCAACGCCACGCAGAGTAACCCACCGGCCTCGGTTCGCATCATCCTCACACGTTCCGGCGATGCGAACTCTGCTGCGACTACCATATCGATCTCATTCTCGCGTGAAGTGGCATCATGGAGGAGCACAAATCCTCCGTTCCTCAAACTTTCCAATGCATCCGCTAAGTTGCTATCGACGCGTTCCGTCACGACCATGATGTATTACTCGGCGGTTACGTGACAACTCTAATATTTACCAATTACTATTCAGTGGGTATTTACTATTTTTCTGGTAGATTAGTTTTCGTTCCTGCAATCGGCCACCATCATACCCATCATACCCTTCTAGTTGACAATACCCGGCTGCCACAAAGGTAATAGTTGAAACAGTTGATCAGCGGAGTAGGTTGTGAAGACGAATGGTGTTCGATGTTATCTCATTCATAGTTGGAGTCGTGGCAGGAGGCATAGCAGGAATTCTCGCGGGTACACTCCGCGGTTTGGAGAGAACAGCGGATTTACAGGAGCGGCTACGGTCTGTTACGAAGGAGGTTGAGCGGATGAGAGATTTTCTGTCAACTCATAAGTCCCAGGAAATAGATCCCAGCGTTGATGCTGAAATTGAGGCTCTACATCACGACTTGGAAGAAATACACGAAGAGATTCGCCGCATGTATCGACGGTCGGAATGATTAGCTAGCTGGGGCCGGGGCGGTCGAAGTTGCAGCAGCTGCGGCCTTAGCTTGCTCCATCAGCTGCGCAGGTGTCGCGACAACCCCTGCGGGGATCGAGGTTAATTTTGATTTTCTTACGCCAACGTGCCTTAAGGGCGCAATTTTCTTCGCCAGATTGTAAATGTCTGATCCAAGCTTTCCCAGGACAATTTCTTGTGAAAGCTGCTCGTACGTCAACGTTGAAGCTTTTTCTTCGACAATCTGTCTCATCAATTGACGGATGCCGTGCTCTTGTGAAGCTTTGATTCGATCGCGGGTGAATGCGACGACGGAAATTCGCGTGGAGAATTGATCCTTCGTGGTGGCATTGAAAATTCCGTCCATTCGCGTGCTACCTCGTCTTACGAGACTCCGCAGGTAGTCGGTGGCGTATTCATGTGATTTCAGAATAGTTTCTGCTCGATGATCTTTGGTGTTTGCTATTAGGAAGTAAAGTTTGATTGATTGGTGTGCAAAGTCATCGGTAATATCATAAAGGGTTGTTTCCACGACTCTTCCAATCAACGCTGTTGGATCTTCACATGGAACACCCGCAACGACACGCTCGCCGAAGTAGGATGGGCTATAGACATCATACCATTCCTTCATGCGCCACTTGTCTCTCACTTTTCTAGTCGCTTTAGACAAGGAATTTGCACCTAACTTCGGATTTCAGCAAGCTACTCTTCGTGCGCTATTTAAATCGTTCATAATTTTCGTCCCTTTCTTTTAGTCACCGAAAATGATCCTTCTGCCGCATGTATGCACCGGAATAGGTCTTGAATTGTAGCCTGTAATGTTTCGATTCTAGAACAGCTTCCAACGTGAATTTTCAGCTTTGATCCAGCAAGCCTCGTCAATATCCTCATTTTTCCGCTCATCGGTTCGTTGTCGGGAAGGATAGATAATCTGACGGTCCTTGCAACTTTTGGTGAGTCGTAGAGAAGGTGAATTTCAGCTTCCAACATTAGCCTTCATCTGAGAAACTATTGCTTCATCGAGTTCTTTTAGG
This sequence comes from Candidatus Acidiferrum sp., assembly GCA_035638535.1. Lineage (GTDB taxonomy): Archaea > Thermoproteota > Bathyarchaeia > 40CM-2-53-6 > 40CM-2-53-6 > FEN-987. The sequence goes on along the minus strand of DASQZS010000013.1, from coordinate 11,140 downwards.
AAATCAGTTGGATCCTCGACACGTATGTGTGCTCCAGCTGCTACGTTATGTCCGCCGCCGAAACCAGAGTATCTCTTGCTCGTATCATTCAGCGCTGCGCCGAGGTTTACCCCCATTTTGAGGAGTTTAGGTGGAGCTCTAGCAGACAGCTTTACGCCCCCATCCTCAGCGCGAGTCACAACTATGATCGCGTGATCGGGGAAGAGATTTCCCGCTGAGGATATGATCGAGGAGAACGCGCCTGTCATGCTTGGTTGTATCTGGTTTTCTCCTCGGATTACCCAAATAGATGAGAATTTCTGGATAGCGCTAGGCGTGTTCGTTAGCCACTCCATGTAGCCTGCAAGCGTCTTTCTATAAGTAGCGACAACTTCGTTGGCCTCTTGAAGAGCGGTCTTGCGGTCTCCCATACCGACGCTTATGCCGATTGAGGGGTTTCCAGTTCGGCCGCAGGCATTGAGCAGTGCCGAGTATTCTCGGCCGTCATGAGTTGGACTTCCCGGCACTTCTTCGATCAGGGTATATACGGTGCCTACAAGATCAAGCACAACGTTGGATTGGAATCCGATAGAGGTTAGGTATCCAATTATTGCGTTGAGCAGCTTCTGCTTCTCTTCCTGCGAAAGATCTGCCAGAGTTCGGAATCTCTCTCCGTCTTTTATGGCGATCCCATTAGAGGAGAGCAATGTTAGGCAGTTGTCTTCTCTCCCACTAAGATTTGGCAAGTAAGGAGTGGTAGTATACGCTAGAGCACGGTGTATCGGTCGTGTTTCTCTACCGTACAGGATGAGATCTGAGTCAACACGTACACTGCCCGCAGACACGCCGTCTTCGACGAGGATCTCATTTAGACCCTGGAGAGACCGGTTCTCGTTCTTGTCTTGCATATCGCCGAGAGCTCCCACTATTGCGAGGGCGCTTAGATCTTTGTTCGTCGAAGCTACTTGTCGTGAGACGAGATAGCAGACTCCTGCGGCGCTGATCAGTCTGGCGCCATCGATGCCGAATTCGTGCGGATTCAACTGGAGTACATTTTTCGGTATTGTTCCGTTCGGCGGGTGGTGATCCATTATCAATATTTGTTTTGCAAGCTGATGAGTAGTCAGCTGATCTAAGTATCCGCTTCCAATGTCTGAGAAAACTAGTACATCTGGTTGAGTTTTTGCTATTTCAGAGATTATGTCCTCCCTGAGTTCTTCGACTATTCTTACCGTGAACCTAGCTTCGGCACGTGCCAGTGTTGAACCTATTATTCCAGCTGAGGAAAGCCCGTCTGCGTCATGATGTGAGATCACCGTGAAATATGAGTCGGCGCTCAGATGCTCGCTTATAGCATCTGCAAGTTCTTGAGCTCGCTTTAGGAAGCCGTCCTTGTTTGCTTCGGCAGCCATTCACTATGCCACTGACGCGACAACATGTTTGTAATGCCAGTCAGGCTGCAGTTGTCCGCGGCCATGATAATATTTTTCGAGCCTGTGAATTTTTGATTCAAGCATGGCGAGCGATCGTTTGTTAACGTAATCTTTCCGATTCTTCTCTAAGTGTTTCCTCATATCCTCAGCTTTCCTTACAAGCGAGGCCAAATCTTCCGGCAGAGCTCCTTGCTGTTGACTGCTCTTAAGTAGCTGCTCTACCGTCTTGCCTGTTACAGATTTCACTAGCGGCACTGCGTAACGGTCGCGAAGTAGCATACCGATGGTGCTGGGAGAATTACCCTCGCGGGCGAGCTTTAGGACAAGTGCTTCGACTTCTTCCGGAGTATACTTGCACCATGATGGAGTCTTCTTGCCAATTGGACGAGTGGATCCTGATTTACCTCGCTTGCTTGTGTACAGTCTCGCCATTGCTGATCATACTCTGTTTCGTAATTGCTCTCTGGCTCTTAGGATTCGATTATTTAAGTTACCTTAGTCCAGCGGCTTCCTAGTCGTGTACCATTTGCAGAAATTGCTGAAAGCCTTAGCCCTGTGAGAGAATCTGTTTTTTTGATCCATGCTCATCTCACCGAACGTTCGTCCATTTCCGAACTTCGGAATGAAGATCGGATCATATCCGAATCCAGAAGCGCCCTTCGATTCCAGCGCGACAATTCCTTTCACTGCACCAGTGAAGCAAATGGGTGGGCGCTTAACGTCGCCATAGGCGACTGCTGTTTGGAATGAAGCTTTCCTATTCGAACTATTCTCTAATAGCTTCAAAATTCCTCTCGATCCGATGGTTCGGAAGACGAATGATGAATATGGGCCCGGGAATCCTTTCAGCGAGTCAACGAAGAAGCCAGAATCATCGGTAAGGACAGCGCGGGCTACTCCGTTTTTTATGAATTCGCTTGCTGCAGTACTTACGATTGTCGTTAGACTGTCGGCTTGAATCTCATGTTTCTCAAGATCCAAACGTTTCAGACGTATACCGTACGGAGCGACAATGCTCGACGCTTCTCTGAACTTGTGCTTATTCGTTGTCGCAAAATGAATAGTCGTATCACGTTCTATCAAAGTACCTTCCACGCCGTTCGATTTCATGCATCTTCTTCAGCATCACTTTGCTTGACTTGCCTGAGGAAGCTGAATATCCAGTCATGAATGCCTTAAAGAGCGATTCATGTGTTTCATAGTGACTACTCTTCAAAATTCTGTTGAAGAGAAGGAGATCGACTCCTTTGTCCTCTTCCTCTTCTGAATAGTTTGCCAGACCGAAATCGATTATGCACAAGGACTCATCGTCACATAGCACATTCGATAGCGTCATGTCACCATGAACTATCCCGCCCGCATGCATTTGCCCTAATTTCCTGCCCAACGTTTTGCATCGAGCCAGCTTCGTTGATTTCGGAAGCGAATTGAGCTCTTCCTTCAACGTGGGAGCTCTGACATATTCCATTATAATTGTGGACGTCGATGGATCTATGTGGAATAAGGCTGGGACTGGGACTCCAAGTTTCTTAACTTCATGCATCATAATTGCTTCATGCGAGGTTCGAGTTCGGCGAATCACTTCGTCAAGTTGCTCCACGCGGTATGGCTTTGAAATACGCGTTTTCCTAATCGCAGGTTCGTTGAACCATTCTTGCAGGTAGATTTCTGCCTCAGCGCCTTTGTAGATCAGTTTGGATGGAATCAGTTCTCCATGGAATGTCAACATCCTCAAGCCTCCATTTTGGTTTCACGTTAGATTCTGCTATACTCATGACAACGCCTGCACGCAGCGCCAGAACGCCCGTCCAAGCGATCTGAGCCCCATTATCTCCAGTGAACGGCGACTTAACGGTGTATGCCGTTGCGTCATGCAAATTTGCGACCTTTTCGAGTTTAGACTGAAGCACTTTATTTGCAGCCACTCCGCCTGTCAAAAGAAGCTCCTTCTTACCTGTATAGGCCAAACTTCTTTCGACTACTTCAGCAAGCATCGAACACGATACTTCCTGCATAGAATAGCAAACATCCTCCAGGCACTCGCCGGACTTCAGTTTTGCTAATGTCGCAGTCAACAAACCGGAATAAGAGACGTCATTACCCTTCACTACATATGGTAGTGAAATGAACTTTGACGCCTTTTCAGCTAGCTTCTCAATCTCTGGACCGGCTGGCGATGCTAAATTAATCTCCCGGCCGAACATGTCGAACAGATTACCGATCGTGATATCCTCCGTTTCGCCGAAGATACGCCAACGACCGCCTGAGAATGCGGTTATGGCAGTATGGCCTCCAGACACGAGCACTACCAAGGGGTCAGTCGCTCCGGTCATCAATGCTCCAATCTCGATGTGCCCGATCGCATGGTTTACCGGAACTAACGGAACGTTCAAGTAACTTGATAACGCCCTTGCCACCGTCGCTCCAACTCTAAGGCATGGCCCCAAACCGGGGCCCAGCGAGATAGAGACACCGCCTAGCGTATCCGGGTTTGTTCGCGCAGTTTTGAAGGCAGCAAGAAGTACCTTAGCGGCTACTTCACTATGATGGTCAGCTGCTTCTCGCGGATGAATGCCCTTTCCAGGAGTTGATCGATAAATATCTCGAACATCGGAGAGTATAGTACCATCCTCTAAGACGATACTTGCCCCGAAAGTGTGTGCCGTAGATTCAATGCCGAGACAAGACAACTCAATCTAGATCCATTCTAAGTATCGATGCTGAAAACCATTTAGTAAGTGTACGAGCAACAAGAACGCCATCTAAAACGTCCCATTTCCTTGATCGACATTGGCACCTCATCAAATGACGACAACAGAATGTTTGGCGCTCAGCTAAACTCAAATAGGAATCTGTGGCAGCTCACGGTTGAGATGGTGTGACTCGTTCAAAGGTTCCCGAGAAATCGCAGCAGGTCACATTAACTAATGATCTCCGTACGGACCCGTTCAAGATCATGCATGCACAGTAAGGATATGATTCGGCAAATGAACAAACATGTTGGAGCGTTGCCAAAGCAATACGACCCGACGAGGATAGAAGAATACACCAAGAACTTCTGGACCAAATCTGATATCTATCAGTTGGTTAAAAAGCGAAGGTCTCGATGTCCGAAATTTTACTTTCTTGACGGCCCACCCTTCCCTAGTTCAGATACTCCTCATATTGGGACATGTTGGAACAAGGTGCTAAAGGATAGCGTAATCCGATATCATCGATCGAAAGGATTCAACGTCAGAGATCAACCAGGCTATGATTGCCACGGCTTACCGATAGAACTTGCGATTGAGCAGAAATTCGGCATCAAAACTAAGAAGGACATAGAACAGATCGGACTGGAAAAATTCGTCACCGAATGCAGAGAATTTGCTGTAAACAATTCCGAATCGATGACACGAACATTTCAGGAACTAGGAGTGTGGATGGATTGGGCCACTCCATACATGACGCATGATGACGATTACATTGAAAGCGATTGGTGGAGCTTGAAGGAGGCGTGGAAAAAAGGCCTCTTTGAACATGGGCTCAGAGTCGTCCACTGGTGTCCGCGTGATGAAACAGTTCTCTCGGACTATGAAGTTGTTTTAGAATACAAGATGCTCAGAGATCCCTCCATCTACGTTAAGTTCCAGGTGGAGGGCAAAGAGAACGAATTTGTTCTCATCTGGACAACGACCCCCTGGACCTTACCTTCAAACGTAGCTGTCATGGTTAATCCTGAAGCAGAGTACGTTAGAGCACGATCAGGAAATGAGACACTCATACTCGCGAAAGCACGCGTGAAAACCATCGAAGACAAAATCCAGTCTCAACTCGAAATCATCGAAACCTTTCCGGGAACTAAACTAGAAGGATTAAGATACCGTTCTCCGCTGGAAAACCTCGTACCCGCACAAAGGAAACTTGAGAATGCACATCGCGTCGTCCTAAGCAAGGAGTACGTGACCTTAGAAGAAGGCACCGGCTGCGTCCACTCCGCCCCTGGTCATGGAGAAGAAGACTACGAAGTAGGCCTAAGATACCACCTCCCGATACTAATGCTTGTCAACGATCAGGGAAAGTTCGTAGATGACGCTGGCAAATATTCAGGCAAGTCCGCGAGGGAAGCGAATCCGGAAATTATCGAAGACATCAAAACCAATGGAAGGCTACTTTATTCGGAAGAAATCGAGCACAGAAGCCCGGTATGTTGGCGTTGCAAGACACCACTGATAATTCGAGCAACCGACCAATGGATCGTGCGCGTCGCTCACCTCAAGGATATCTTCATCAAGGAAGTCGACAAAACCAGATGGGTTCCTGACTGGGCTGGCGCAAGCCAATTCAAAAATTGGTTAGCCAACCTAAAGGATTGGGTTGTATCAAGACAAAGATTTTGGGGCACTCCACTTCCCGTTTGGACCTGCAGTAACTGCAACGAAATCCAAGTCATAGGGTCAAAGGAAGAGCTGTTAAAACAATCAACCACATCAACTGACCTGCTCAACCTCCACGTCCCATGGGTCGACAAAGTAAAGTTGAGATGCAAATGCGGAGCCGAGATGACCAGAATACCGGACGTGATGGTAGGATGGTACGACTCAGGAGCAGCCTCTTACGCTTCCCTCGGACACCCCAAAAACTCTGAACTCACCAAGTACTGGTGGCCAGCAGACTTCATAGTTGAAGGACGCGACCAGATCTCGGGCTGGTTCTTCTCACTGCTAAAGGCAGGGGTCGTGACCATGGGGATTTCACCATACAAAACAGTCCTCATGCATGGCTTCGTACTAGACGACAAAGGACGAGAAATGCACAAGTCACTCGGAAACTTTGTCACTGCCCAAGAGGTCATCCAGAAATTCGGACGAGACATCTTCCGTTACTACGTACTCCAAACGACAATCTGGGAAGACCTGAAATTCTCATGGGACGCGATAAAACAATACAGCGGAGATCTTAGCACCTTCTGGAACACTTACGTTTTTGCCAGCACGTATATGAACCTAGACAAATTCCAACCACAAAAATGGCCGCTAAAAAAGCTGACAAGAAGTCTACTCCCCGAGGATAAATGGTTGCTCAGCCGAACGCATCGCACCATCAAAGAAGTGACCGCTGCAATGAATGATTACAAGATTCATGAAGCTGTTCGAAAACTCAAAATCTTTCTAGTTGAAGACTTAAGCCACACATACGTACGCTACATCCGACGTCGAACCTGGATTGAAAAAGAGACAGCGAATAAGCAATCAGCTTACGCAACCCTCTACTTCGCACTCAAATCCGCCTTGGCGATGCTAACCCCAATTCTTCCGTTTCTAACGGAGGCGATATACCAGGACATGCTCCGAAACGCCGAACCAAGAAACCCTGAGACTGTCCATCTCTTAGACTGGCCCATTTACGAAGAGAAAATGATTTCCGATGAACTAGAAGCAGAAATGAATGCAGCTAAAACAATTGCTTCGACAGTGGCGGTAGTACGTGGGGAGAAGGCCCTCAAACAACGACAACCAGTAAGTCGCATAATCGTAGCCTCCGACTCGAAAGTAACGCGCAAAGCCATGAAGACATACTCCGACCTATTACTTGAGCAAATGAATACTCGCTCACTGTCAGTGATCTCTAGCGATAAGGGAACCAAATATGAACAGGCGGACAGCTCTGAGCAATTCGCTAAATCAAGTTTCACAGACGGTAAAATCTACCTGGACCTGAAGCTGACACCAGAAGATATCGCAGAAGGATTGGCACGAGACGTAGTCAGAAGAATTCAGCAAATGCGGAAAGAAATGGACCTGAAAGTCGACTCCTACATAGAAGCAAATCTTGTAGTGCCCCAAAAAATCGAAAAACCCCTAAAGACTCAACAGCATTACTTAGCCCACGAGATAAGAGCTAAACGACTTACAATTTCAACTGAGAAAGGAGATTCTTCTCCTGAAGGGAGCTTTTCGAAGACGTGGGAAATAAATAAGGAGAATTACGAATTTACCTTACGCGAACTGTCGTCCATAAAACGGAAGAAAACTAGAAAAAAGTAGCCTCTCAAAGAGGCACTTCGATAAATAGCCGCTCCAGCAATTCTTTGTACCTGTTTCTAATCGTAACTTCGGTAACATTGGCGATTTCAGCAATCTCACGTTGAGTCTTCCTCTCATTGGTCAGTACTGTTGCTATGTATGTGGCTGCTGCCGCTATTCCTGTTGGACCGCGACCACTGGTAAGTTTCATCTCCTTCGCAATCTCCAAGATTCTGATCGCTATCGCTTCAGCCTTGCCTGATATGACTAGTTTATTGCTAAACCGTGCGGCGTAGTTCCTGCTGGTTGATGGCGGTACGAATGCTTCCAATTCACGAACCATGAATCTGTAGCTTCGCCCTATGTCCTTCTTGTTCAAGCTGGATGATGCAGCAATCTCGTCCAAGGTTCGAGGTACGCCACACTGCCTGCATCCCATGTAGATCGCGGCGGCTGTCACATTATGGATTGATCGCCCACGAATTAGCCGTTTTTTAATTGCTCGTCGATAAATGACTGAAGCAGTTTCAAGAATATTCTTTGGGAGATTGAGTGCCGACGCAAGCTTGCTTAATTCGGCAAGTGCAACTGCAAGGTTTCGCTCGGTGGCATCAGAGACACGAACTCTGCTCTGCCACTTTCTCAATTTGTACAGGTCTAGTCTCTGCGCGGCCGTGGCTCGTTTTCCTAAAGCGCGTCGATCGCGCCAATCAATAATGGTAGATAAGCCCTTGTCGTGGATCGTGTAGGTTAACGGAGCGCCTACTCGCGTTCTTTTTGATTTTTGTTCATCATCAAAAGCTCGCCACTCCGGCCTCGTGTCAGCAAGTTTTTCGTCGATGACGAATCCGCAAGCCATGCAGACTACCTCGGCAGCCTCGTAGTCACGCATCAACTTGGGTCCGCCACATTCTGGGCAAACACGAATTTTACTTGGCGACTGCAGCGCTTCGCCTTCGATATCTGATTCTTCGGCCACATTCTCATCCTTGTTGTTTTAATTTAGCGAGTATAGGATTCGTCCGACGTACTTTGCGGGTGAAGAGACGGTCGGTCTGAGAGCTAGGTACGGTGACGTGACAGGCCCGAATATCTCTTGTACTTTTCCGATCTCCTTCAGTTTACTGTCGCAGGTCTTGGTGCCTATTTTAACAAAATGCGCTTCTTCGCACTTTACTATCAGGCTTCGGCTTGTTGAAAAATGGAGAATTTTGCCGAGCCTTTGCAAACTCGCTTCTTCACTCCCGCCGTGAGTTATCTCCGAAACGTTAATTCCTTATATAAACTTAGATCTCTGCTTTTTTCAGCGCGCACCTTTCACGACAAAATTTCATAATCGGATCACTTGAAACTTTCACGTCCGTTTCTCCCTTAACGTTTTTTACAAGCAACCCAATCGTTCCAACGGCAGTTCGGCTCAGATGATAAAGGGCGTAGTGCTAACTAACTTCATGTCCTATGATAACGCATATGTTCCCTTAGCTTCAGGGCTGAACCTAATTTGCGGGCCAAATGGGGCCGGAAAATCTTCTATCCTACTGGCAATATCGGTTGTTCTTGGTCAGGCCTACACTGAACGATCGAAGAAGCTTAGCGATCTGATAAAATGGGGGACGGACGAGGCAAGAGTTACCCTAATTATCGATAATTCAGGAGAAAAACGACCTTTCCCTCAATTCCACTCTGACCAAGTTACGGTTACGCGGGTTCTCAGGCATAATGGCACATATTACTACCTTCTCCAGAACAAGCCGACAGCTAAATCGGCGGCGACCGACGTTTTCAAAACGCTCGGATTAAACCCGGACAATATCCTCGTAATCATGCACCAGTTTATGGTAGGGCGATTCGCAGCGGTCTCTGCACAAGAGAAACTGAAGATGTTAGAGGAGGCAGTCGGCTTCCAAACTTACCGCGAAGAAGTTCTGGATGCACGTCTCAGATTGGATAACGTTGCGAGCGAAGAGCAGTCACTAGCTCAGGTCCTAGAATCAACAAAAGAAACACATGATTACTGGAAACGTGAGCATGACAGATTTCAACAGAAGAAACAGCTAGAGACTAAATTGGACGCGCTAAAGAGAGAACTTCTCTGGTCTAGAATTCAAAAACGGAAAGAATCATTAGCTCACTTACAAACCCGAATAGACTCAAAAATGCGTATGCTCCAAACGATTGAAAGCAAAATACAGGAGTTAGCTGAATCCAAGAAAAAACGGCAAGCAAAATTTGATGAATTGAACCTATCCCGGGTGGAGCTAGAGGATAAACGAATTGAACTCGTAAAAGAGACAACAACACACGAGCTCAATCTCGAATGGTCAACAAGCCTACTACGAAATGTTCAGTCACTTACCAGCGATCAAGATGGAGACTACATGCCACAGCTGCAGGCCTTGGACAAACTAAAAACATCTTGGAAGGACAAAGCCGAGGACTCGCAACGAAGTCTGGCGAAATCTAAAGAAAAAATGAGTATGCTGACTGAAAGGATAGCCGATGCTAGTGGAAGACTTGAAGATGCGTTATCACGATTAATCGACACAAATGTCGAATACGAGGTCTCTGGATTCAAAAGAAAGCTATTGACAGAGGAGGTAGCGGACCTCCAGGCACAAGTACGCCTGGCGCATGAAGAACTCGACCCCATGGTCGAATCCGCTGAGAAAGCAGGCCCGATTATCGAGACCCCGCGAAAAATAATTGAGGTAATGCTCGAGATCGGCGCCGTTGAGGAACAAATGAAGCCTCTCAGCGCAATCTCCGAAGACGTCGAGAAAATGTACTCATCGTACACGAAGGTCTACGAAGACCTACGCCAGAAAACACTCCGAGTTGCGAAAAACCGGGAGGAAGTAATAACCGAACTTGATAAACGCCTTGCGAGATGGCGAGAAGTCCTCAGCACATTCCTAGATGAAGTGACAGGCAAGTATAATGCAATGTTAGTCACCGTAGGAGCCGCTGGAGCAATACGGCTGATCACTTCACGTGAAATTGAAAAGTGCGGATTAGAGATTCTCGTTGGATTCAAGGGGAACAAGCCCACACCTCTGGACGCGTTCACTCAGAGTGGCGGAGAGCGCAGCATTGCTATGATGGCTTTTCTCTTGGCACTACAACAACATATCACATCGCCATTCAGAGCCATAGACGAGTTCGACGTCCACATGGATCCAAAGAATCGTGCATTAGTAACGCAACTTATAGTTGCTAGTTCAGCAAGCACGAACGAGGGTCAATATTTGGCTATAACTCCCGGCCAAATCAACGTCGCCGATAATACCCACGTCGTAGTTGTCCAGAATGTGGGAGGAACATCGACAATCAGTGAGTTGAAAGCCCCATGACCGGAAGAACAAAAACAGAACGAACGACAATCACGGGCGGAAGGCGTGAGTTAAAGGAAATCATCGAAACCTGCGATGCGATCTCAGAACGCAGATTCAATCCGTTTTTCCTCGACGTTGAACTAGGAGTAGAGACCCTGAGAAAGTACTATCCCAAATGGGAGACCTTCAACGATCACTGCCTAGACGCTCACACGCTCAACCGACTCTCCGAGGTGGTCAGGCTGCAAAACACTCAGCTGAAATTCCAGTCAAGTGCGTTATATTCAGATCCTGAATTCCTAATACACAAATTAGAACGCATGAGCGAGAAGCGACTTGCAGAAGTATTTCTTCAAAGCTGGCATCCCCTCGCAGAACTTGAACAGTTGAC
>DASQZS010000012.1:0-11125 GCA_035638535.1 Candidatus Acidiferrum sp. | reverse complement strand
CTTCTTGATGATCTGGACTGATTCTTCGAGACGCTTGAGACGTTCCTTTGTTGAGGGAAATGGAATTCCGTATGCGTTGGCTTCTTCCTCGTTCCAACCTGCTCCGATGCCCATGAACAGCCTTCCTTTACTCATAACGTCAAGTGTCGCACCAATCTTAGCGAGCACTGACGGATGCCGGTAAATGTTTCCAGTGACGAGAGTTCCAAGTCTGATTTTCGAGGTTACACCAGAAAGGGCGGCAATCGTCGTCCACCCCTCCAACATTGGTTCGTCGGGAGGCCCGACAAATTGAATTTGATGAAAATGATCCATCGCCCAAAACGAATCAAACCCTGAACCCTCCGCCCGAAGAACAAGCTGCTTCAATGAATCCACAATCTGTGCACCACGCCCGTCAAAGCTGAAACTCGGATGTTGTAACCCAAACTTCACAGAAACCGACCTGCCTATGAACGTGGAAACGGCTGCCGTGATATAATATTGACTAACATGTGAATCGTCAATGCTGATTCGTCCGTCTCGAGAAGACTTCCATCTTCATCTATGTGAAGGCCACATATGCTACCGCAAAAAATGGGGTGGGCCAAGAGAACATTCGCAGCAATAGAAATGAATTTCAGCAGTAGTTGGAAGTTTTAGGAAATCGAATTTAGTGAGTCAAAAATTTCTAGTTCAGCATCTCTTTGTGATCGAGAGCCGTAGGTTTGGGAGTGTCGCCCCGTTCTGAATTTTATCATTTGTCGTGAAGGGTAGCGATATTTGTAAAAAATAAAAAGTCGGTCGAATTTTTGGTCTTCTTCCGAATTCTTATAAATATTAGATACGCGGATCATGCCGCTCGGTGAATGCGTTGGGCAGAGTGATTTTAGTCACGCTCTCCCAAAATAACGAAGATCAGTTCTCGTCAGATGAATTGGAGAGGTTTGTGCGAGTACAGATTGAGTCAAGCAAAATTTCGCAGCACTGCTATTTGGAGAAAGTTATCGTGCTCGAAGATCCATCCGTGAAAGACCCGTCTCTAATCCACGCAACGACAACCTGACATTTGATTTCGTTCGAGCAGAAATTAACACCATGATCACGCCTCAGTGACGTCGAGGTGGCTGTCTGTCTGCGCGCACAATTAGTCCACGAGGACGTTCGACATTCCATACGGTTAGCACGAGTTCCAAACAGGCCGGTTAGTCTGTTGCTCGCCTTGTTTCTGTTTCATCGTACTGTCGATTCCTATGTCGAACAGTTTTCTTCACAAGTCGCCTCACATATTCGGTGAATAAATCTCTGCGTTCTTTCTTCGAAAGCGCAATTCCTATTGCTACTCCAGTCACGAGTCCGATAAGAAACAGCATTGACGATTTCTTTCCCATACTAATGACGGCTCCTCACGATTGAGCGGCTGTCTGTCTCATTGTGCGCCTCCAACTCTATATCATTCTTTCCATATGGAAATTTTTCGTTAACGAGGAATTTGTCGATCCGTTGCCTTAGACAGCGATATCTCGGTAAACTCCACATCTGTCGTAGCAACGGAAGCTGACTCGATTGAGGTTGGAATCGGGGGCGTTCTCTCGATTCGGCATCCGAAGAAACCAGACTCCTACTTGAAGCATCCACAAATCGTCAGCCTCTGCAACAAATCAAGAGAAACTTGGAATACCGTAATCAGCACCCGAACTAAAGGTCACAAAATGAAGGGCGAAAGTCATAATTTCTGAGACCTTAACAGTTCACATCATGGTCGATAACCCGAATCTTGAGGAGTACAAATTGTGCGCTAGTGCCATGCGCCATATCGATGAGCAAAACTGGATGTGGGGCTCCTTTCTTTTTGGTGGCACATTGGCCGCAACAGGATTTGTTCTTTCACAGAAAGTAGGATGGATTAGATTGTGTGGTCTTTCACTTGTGGCAAGTGTAATTTTGATTGGTTACCTATTGTACGTGAATCGAGGAATGAGAGTAAACAAAGTATTCCGCGAGAGAATGTGTCAAATCGAAGAACTACATTTACCGATGATTTGGACAGAAAGAATTTTCGAGAGAGCAAAGGACAAGGACCATCCAATGATTTCTCGTCAAGGCAAAAACATTTCACTTGCAACTTGGTTCACTGACTTTCATATTCTTGAACTAATGGTAACTGGATACCTCCTAATTCTTTGGATTGGGACGATTATCTCATTGCTTCTATCCAAAGGCTTCCTCTAGCTGTCGTAAAGCTAGACCAAACGGTTTGTCGCGCCCTCCCATACCAAACGTAGATGCCCCGTTACCTTTTCTTTGGTAGCGGTACCTCTACGTCGGATACGTTAGTCCGTTACTTTTCGTCGGACATACCGTTACTGTAGGAAACCTTACTTGCCATAAGCTCTTGCTGAACCCAAACAAGGGGAAGAAACAGGATGGGATTAACGAGCAAGCAACATCTCTTCGCACGGGTCATTCTTGTAGTTACCCTTGCGAATGCGGCAATTTTCTACAATATCTTTAGGAACCTCCAAGGCCTAACTGCGGCGTGGCAATTCGCCGAAGTTGCGGTATCGGCAACTGCAATTACCCTCTTCGCTCTTACAGTGAATTTGGAGTTCTGGTGGAGGTATCAGCGAAGCTAAACGAGCACTCAAACCGAATCCATTACTTCGGAAAATGAGATTCCAAGTCGAGAACTGAACTTCCTGCAATTATGGAAGAGGTGGTGCGGCCGCCGGGATTCGGACCCGGGTTTTCTCGTTGCGTTTAAGCAACTTTGAGGCTTGGGAAGCCCCCGTCATAGACCAGGTTATCCTCACAGCACAATTGTGACCGTGAACTGGACCACGGCCTAGTGGAGAATAATACTCTCGCACTCAGAGGCCAACCTCAGCCGCAACGCCGCAATCCCAGTGTTCACGATAAAAGTGTCACGAATATGCATTCGGTCAGGGATTGGTTAATATACTAAACTGCGGGAATGAAATTTTGTGAATGAAATGGCTAACCATGCCAAACTAGCCGGAGTGCTTCTGGCTCTATGCGGCATCTTAGGAATCGGACTACTCAGTTTGGATCAAGTGCTCCGAGGAGCCGTAGATCCTATGGTCGGAGTTCCGTTGCACTACTACGCGTTAATCGTTTTCGTAGTCTTAGATTTCATTTTCGCCGGTCTAGCTTTCGCGAAACCCATGAAAGGTTTGGCGTTGGCTGGTGGCTGGAGTCTTCTTCGGATCATAATTCAGATCGCTGATCTTTCTCAAGCTCATGCTTACATGTTCAGGTACACACAGTTTGCCGATTACCTCTTCAATCCTATGAGTTCGCTTTCAACAAGTTTTGGAAACCCGCCTGGTGTTCCAGCAGTCTTCATTGATCTCATTTTACTGTTCGAATTGATTGTTGTCATTTTGTGGAAGAAGGGGCCATCTGGTCCAAAGAAGTCAACCACTACTACAGTAACAACTACGACAACTACGACGACCAAAAATTAGCCTAATCAACCGTACCGTAGTCTGCGAGAGTTACAGCATAGACTGGGTCGCCGAGTTCTATTAGTCGGAATCAAAATCCGGTCCTGTGGCTGCCAAGCTTGGACTGGTACTAGTATAGATCTCTTATACTGAAAATCGTGCCTAGCCTAAAAGTTCGATTTGTACATCCCAAAGCGTTTCATTGTTAGTATTCTGCTTTCGTTATCTATACTGGTGCCGGTGAGCAGTCCTCACGCTGCAGCTGCTATAAATAATGTTAGTAGGAGTTTCCATGTGGCTGCAATAGGCAACAATCAAATTCCCGATTACGGGGCCAAGATTACGTTGACTCCAACTTCGGGTCCGGTTGGAACCTTCGTGGCAATTACTGGCGTAGGATTCGGTGATAGCGGTGGCTGTCCGATCTCAAGTTCTCCAACTGGGCTGATTACTTCCCCTATTTGTGCGCTTGATCTCGGTACTGAACAAATGGCTGGTAGCTTCATCGTCGGTAATGTCCATCTAGGTCATTACGTGGTTCAGGCTGGATATGATGGTTCTGCGGTTGCAGGGTTTAATGTCACCCCCTCCGGTTCGTCTTCAACGAGCAGTTCGACAGTATCGTCGATAACCACTAGTCCGAGTGTAACTTCCGCGACTTCTTCCTTAGAGTTGACAACTACCACTTTGATCGTGACGAAAACTGTGCAGGCACAGATTCCGACCTCTCTCGGCTTCGGTTCTGCTACTGGGAATAGCGTTGTCATAACCGTGACTTTGACTGGGTCGTCTCACGGATTAGTCGGTCCAATTTCCGGTCAGACAATATCGGTATCGGTTTCCTCGAATTGGAGCAGCAGTGGCTCCTGTATAACTAAGTCGAATGGTGCTTGCCAGGTGACGCTAAGCAAGCCTCCTAATGGCAGCTATTCCGTTACGGTGAAATTCGCTGGGAACAGCTACTTCTCAGCAAGCGCAACCACAGGCACTATTGTTGTGAAATGATCGAATTAGCGCTGTGACTTATTGGTCGTAGGCTTGGTAGATTGTCGGATAGTTTTGGATGAGTATCAAGTTCAGCTTCAGGACGTTTACGTACGGGTCTCCGGCCACAAACAGAGTTCTTTCGACGTTTGCGTCAACTATCTGTTTGAGGGCGTCTGGTGAAATTCCTGTTGCATTATGAATAATGGGAATCTGTGAGTACGCGTCTTGTAGGGTTATGTCCGGGTCGACACCTGAGGCGGAATTGCTGGCCCAGTCAGCATGGAAGAACATGGAGGAGTTGAATGTTTCAGCAACAAGCATTGAACCTACGGGGCGGCCGTGGATCTGCGCTAGTTCGCCGTTTGCTTGGTAGGGAAATAGAACTTGCGCGACGCCAGTTACGAATATGGGGAACATAAGCCCACACATCACGAGTGATAATACTGCAAGTCTGACTGTGGGTCCGTAATCCGTTCTTTTCTTTTTAGCGCTCATTGTTTTTCACATTCTATACGTGCATGAGGACGAGGATGATGTCGATCAGTTTGATTCCGACGAAGGGAACTATTACTCCACCGACTCCGTAGATCATTGTGTTCTTCAGGAACAGGGTCATTGTGTCAGCAGGTTTGAAGGAGACGCCTTTCATTGCTAGTGGGATTAGCAGCGGGATTATGATTGCGTTGAAGATGAGGGCGGATAGGACGGCGGTGTGTAATCCTAGGCCTAGTATGTTTAATGCGATGAGTTCTGGTATTGTGGCGAAGAGTACTGGCATTATCGCAAAATATTTCGCGACGTCGTTCGCAATGCTGAATGTTGTGACTGCTCCTCTGGTCATGAGCAGTTGTTTTCCGAGCATGACTACTTCGATTATTTTGGCTGGGTTAGATTCGAGGTCTACCATGTTTGCTGCTTCTTTTGCGGCTTGTGTTCCTGAGTTCATAGCTAGGCCTACGTCTGCTACGGCTAAGGCGGGGGCGTCATTAGTTCCGTCGCCTATCATTGCTACGATTCTTGAGTTCGCTTGTTCTCTGAGTGCTATTCCGTGTTTGTCTTCAGGTTTTGCTTGGGGTACAAATTCGTCTATCCCTACTTCTGTTGCGATACTTTTCGCTGTGAGTGGGTGATCGCCGGTTATCATTACGGGGCGTATGTTCATGGCTTTGAGGCCTTGGATCTTTTCTTTGATGTCTGGTTTCAACACGTCTCTTAGTCGGATTATTCCAATTATTTTGTGATTCTTAGTTATCGCAACAGCGGTATCTCCTGCTTGAGAAATTTTGTTGATCACTTCGTCGAATCCTTTTGGATGTGATGTGATGAGTTTGGCTATTGCGTCTGGTGCTCCTTTGATTATTTCTACGTCACCGCCGGCGCCTAGGATGCCGCCTAACAGGTCGTTGACTTTCCTTCGCACCCTGCCCTGTCGTTTCGCCGCTGTTTTAGGTAGCATGAATCCTGACCCGCCGGTTAGTTTTACGCCGCTGGTGCGTGTTGTGGCTGAGAATTCGTATGCTTCGGAGAGTGCTAAGGCGTTCAACTCTTTCGGGATCAAGGCCATGTTGTAAGCTAGTCTGATGATGCTTCTGCCTTCGGGCGTGTCGTCGTGCCAGGACGAGAGGAATGCGGCCTCGCCAACTTCTCTCTCAGAGTGACCTTCGAAGGGTATGAATTCAACCGCTTGCCTGCTGCCAACTGTAATTGTTCCGGTTTTATCTAGTAAAATTGTGTCAGTGTCTCCTGCCGTTTCGATTGCTCTTCCGGATTTCGCAACAATTTTTCTGGCGTAGAGCCTGGACATTCCTGAAAGGCCGATGGCTGGGAGAAGAGCGCCAATTGTCGTCGGTAGAAGGCACACGTACAAGGCGATTAGCACTGAGAGGTCGGCGCCTAGGCTTAGAGTGACCGATAGTCCGAGAAGCGCGAATAAGATTATCGTGAATATTGCAGTAAAGCCGATCAGAACGATTGTTACCGCCTGTTCGTTAGGTGTTTTCGGTCTCTTCGATGTTTCTACAAGTCGAATCATTTGGTTGATGTAGCTGTCTTCAGGGTTTACGGTGACTCGAGCTGTCAATGTATCGCTGATGATTTTTGAGCCTCCGATTAGCGGGTCGCTTGGAGCTTTCCGGACCGGAGTCGATTCGCCGGTGAGTAGAGATTCGTCGACCATGGCAATGCCTTCAGTCACTTCCGCGTCGATTGGGATTAGATCTCCTTTCTCAACAAGAATAAGATCGCCCTTCCGCAATTGTGTTGATCGTGTGAGAACAACAGTTTGCTGGTCGGCTGTGATTACTATTTTCTTGGTCATGGCTTCCGTTTCGAGCTTCCGCAGACTTCTTGCAGTATTCTTCGCTTGGGTTTCCGCTAGAGCATCTGAGAGCGTACTGAACCAGACCGTGATGAGTAGTATCGCTGCGACTTCAAAGTAGAATACCCGCTCGGTCGGGTTTGCGACTGGGAGAAAGGATTGTGGTGAGATAGCCATGGCTGCGACTATGAAGAACGTGATTTCAACGATGAACATGACTGGGTTTTTCAGTAGTGAGACGGGGTTGAGTCTGATGACCGAATCTGCGAGTGTCTTCGCTGAAATTGAATTCAGAAGGCTTGGGCTCTTATTCTCTTTTGACATGCCGATCACTTAGTAGCCATAGCCTGTTGTGAATCCTTTGAAGTACTCAAGTATCGGACCGATTGCGAGGAACGGGAAGAAGGTTAATGCGACAAGAATCAAAGTGCTCCCTATGAGAATAATGGAGAATGTTATGCTGTCAGTTTTCAATCCTACTTCAGCACTTCTCTTTCGTCCGACCATAGTGCCTCCAAGCATGATCAACAGATCTATCGGCGCATAGCGCCCTGCGAGCATGACGAGGGCGGTTGATATGTTGAAGAATGGAGTGTTTGCTGTTGCGCCAAGAAAGTCGGAGCCGTTATTCGCTGCAGCTGATACATATTCGTAGAGAATCTGCGTAAAGCCGACCGAATTAGTTCCGATTCCTATTGCGCTAACCGCTCCGGTAGCGTAAGCTACGAATGTTGGAATTAGAATGATGATTGGATGGATAAGAAAAGCAGCCATTACTATTATCATGTCTCTACCCGTGATCTTCAGCCCCAAATACTCCGGTGTTCTACCTGACATGAGTCCGACGACGAAGACCGTGATGACGACGTACATTATCATGTACATCAATCCACATCCCTTTCCGCCTGGAGTTGCCTGAATCAGCATCCCCATGAAGGCCGCGAGTATGACGAGTGGATGGTTTGATGCAAGCGCGGAGTTGACCGATCCGGTCGTCACAGCTGTGGTGACAACCGTCCAGAACGATGACATAAATCCTCCAAACCTAACCTCCATACCCGTATTCAGACCCAACAATGGAGTTGGGAGGAACGCTATGGCAAGATCAACGGCGAAGAGACCGTATGAACCCCAAAGGATCGGCCTGCTCTCTTTCCTCTTTCCCAGGATCTCTCCGTAGACGAAACAGAGAACTGTGGGCATCAGTAACATGAGGATGATTTGGAAAATATCGGACGCAGGATTTGGATTCTGAAAGGGGTATGCAGAGTTCGCGCCGTAGTAACCGCCGCCGTTTGTGCCGATTTGCATGATTGAAACGAGCGACGCGACAGGTCCTACCAGAATTGTCTGTGTTGCGCCTTCAATCGTCTTAAGACTCGTATAGCCGCTTAGTGTCTGAGGGACGCCGAGCCATACGGCAATCAGAGCTACTATGAGGCATATCGGGAATAGTACTCTGGTAAGTGATCTTACGAAGTCTACGTAGAAGTTTCCCAAATCCTTGGCACCTGCTGTGAAACCGCGCACCATCGCCACTGCGGCGCAGAGTCCTGATGCTGCAGATGTAAATTGAAGAAACTGAACCGCTCCAATTTGGCTGAGGTAGGATAGCGTGACCTCCCCGTTGTAATGTTGAAGGTTCGTGTTTGTTGCGAATGAGATGACTTGCATGAATGCGAGGTCCCAAGTTAAGCCCGGGAACCCTTGAGGATTCAGGGGGAGTTTATCTTGGAATATGAAGATGGCAAATGCGATGGCCATCTGGAAGGCATTGAGAAGCATTAGCGCTAGAATGTATTCTTTCCAGTCCATCCTGTGGGCTGGGTTCACGCCTGCAAGCTTGTACGTAAAATTCTCGATCGGATTAAGAACTCTATCGAGCTTGCTTGGGGCGCAAGCAAATACTCGTGTTACGTATGGCGCGAGAAGCCGGCTCAGCGCGATCACAAATGCGAAGATTAGAATTATGACTGAGATTTGGATCAGATCGATCAATTGGACTCAATTCCTCCGTGTTACGCATGTGTGGACTCCATTCTAACTGAATTAGACGTCACCCGCGAGCAGTAGTTCCGTTAGGTCTCTGTTTTTCCGTTCGCGGTTCTTGGACCCTTGTGAACGTGTAGGGCGATCGACGTTACGGTGCTTCTGACTCCTTTAATCTTCAAAATCTTATTTTTGAGGAGCTCTCTGAACTCTTCGATACCTGCTGCGGAAACCAGCGTGACGATATCAAATTCTCCGGATACTTCGTAAAGTTCTTCGACGTTAGGGATTTGTGTCAGCGCTTGAACAACGTCGTCCAAGGCTGGCGATTCTACAAAAATGTCCACAAAAGCCAGCAATCCTGTCATGTCTAATCATCAATCCTGTCTCCGCTTAGTTAAGCTCGAGATTTCACCCATACATAATCGAGCAGCAATTAAGTATTTCGCGCAAATACCTCTCGAGAATGCTGGAAGGATTCAAGCAGATTCTGCTCGTCACGTTTTTAATTGCTTGAGATGGCTTTAGAGTGCTATTATTGTTAGGAGAACTGAGTTCTACTAGAACATTCTTACTCGACCGTTTTTATTAAGAATCGATTTTCATCTTCCTGTGTTAGTTCAATGAAGAACGGTAGTAAACTTACAGCTAGCGCCATGTTTCCGGACAATTTGTTGCTGCCTCTTCGAATTTTTATGGGTTTGACTTTCCTCTACGCGGGACTGCAGCATCTAACCGATTCGTCATACTTCGACCCTTCAAAAGCCGGGTATATCGGGCATCTGGTTTCACAGTATGCAGTAGGGTCACCGATTCACGATTTTCTATTAGGCGTCGTCGTACCTAATGCGGTGGCTTTCGGATACATGGTGGGAGTTGGAGAAGCGCTAATCGGAATTGCTGTTCTGTTAGGATTCCTGTTTCGGATCGCAGCCCTAGCCGGATTAATTCTGAACTTCACCTTTTTCCTTTCGGCTACATGGAACGCTTTTCCCTTCTATTTCGGTTCAGATATCGTGTTCGTAATGTGCTGGCTAACGCTTCTCTTAACTGGACCCCAGGTAGCCTTGAGTGTGGACGGTAGATTGGCTAAACGCGTTCCGGCGTTTAGATGGTTAATCGGTAAATATGAGGTGCAATCCGTTGCAACTGTAGTAAAACCGGAAGTCGCGGTAACTCAGAGTGAGGCACTGCCGCTCCCTAAGAGGGCAGCGCTCTATCCGAAACAAGTAACTGAAGTGAATAGAGCTTTCGACAAAATCGGAGAACAGTTCCTGGGTCATGAAGAGACAAGAACCATACTCGAGTTTGTTAGGGCGTTCGTGATCAGCTTGGGCGTTGATCGCGCTGACGCTGCGAAAATTCTGAGTGGGCTACAAAATATTTTGAACCGTGATAGTTGGACGGAGTCTGCGGAGCCTCTGGAACCGGCTATACAGAGGTAAGCTTTGATGAACAAAGAGCAGAACGAAGAATTCGTAAAACGACTTAGACAAAAATATGAGGTAAGCGTCCCCGAAGACGTTGTAGCTTCCATTTACACTTCGAGACCTAAGATTGCCCCATTATTTGCGCGTGCGTCGTTCCGTTCCGGTGGCACCGTTCGAAGTAGTGAACGTGTGCGCGCCAGAGAGCATCGGAGAAATTTCCTTCGGAACCTTGTCGGATTGGCCGCAATCTCATTGCCTGCGCTTGTCTGGTTGAAAGCAGCATACTTTACCCCACCAGTTGAAATACCGTCCTATGTGACTAACACTGCAATCCAAGCGAATAGTGCAGCACCCACTGGAGGTAGGCTGTTAGTTAGCGCGTCCAGCGTGCCTACTGGGCAGTCGATGACGTTCAATGATCCGAGCCTTGGGCAATTCGATCTTATTCACTTAGCAAACGGACAATTCGTAGCTTACAGTACCACCTGTACTCATGCGGGGTGCCAGGTACAGTTTGATCCTTCAAGCATGGATCTTATCTGCCCATGTCACGGTGCAATGTATGACCCTAGTAACGGCGCGCAAGTCTTGTCAGGACCCGCTCCATTCCCGTTACAGAATATTCCTGTTCAGTACGATCCTTCAACAGGCAATGTCTACTTGATGGCTTAGATGCTTTAGTTTAGTTGGCTGTGGCTAAGATTGGCTTAGTTGTCTTCTGAATCGGCTGATCTGGAGTTGATTTAGGTAGCGAGTAGATCAACTTGATTTCATCTCCCGTCTCTTGAAATCGGAGAGTGAATTGGTCAGTTTTCGTTAGCCCGATGAGGTCGGCAATGTCGTTGGGGATTCGGAGGTAGACTGACTTGTTGAGTCTTACTGTTTTGATTACCAGTGTCACTTTTTCATCTCTCAAGTCCCTGTTAGACCTATGTTAAACGAAAATTCTGTTGAAC
>DASQZS010000011.1:0-6141 GCA_035638535.1 Candidatus Acidiferrum sp. | reverse complement strand
GCGGACGACGAGTACATGACTTTGGACCTGTTAACTTGCATTTTCCTGATCATCGAATTTGTGATTAGTATTTGGAATGGCTATGCTTCAGGTGTGAATTGGGCTGCCGCTGATTCAATCGTTACTAAGGCACTAAGCGCGATAACACTCGTGTTCGCCTTTGCTGGTACGACATATGTCATTATCACTGTCGGGGCAGTTGTGTTGAATTACTTGAATTTCATCGATCAGACCGTTGCAGTGTTAATGTTAGGCTACAACTACCTGGTTCTCGGAGGAGTAATTACAGTCTTAGGGATCGTTATCGCTCTAGAATCTATCATTATAGCATATAGAACTCGAAGCATCGGGTCAGCATTTATCGCAATCTTCAACACTGCCGTAAGTGCCTTCAACGTGTTTTCTTATGCAAGTCAATTCAGTATGGTTACGAATATGATTTCGACAGAATCCAGAAGTGAAAGCAAGGATGATCAAGGTCGACTAATTCTTATCATAATAGGCCTAGCGCTAGTCGGGCTGCTCATAACTATCGCAGCCTTCGAAGCAGGCGTAAGGCGTGGAAGAGACTACTAGAACACGACCACGTTCGACTGTTAGAGGAAGAGACGAAAGAGAAGCAAGTAGATTGCTACGGCTAGTACGGGCATTGATCTGATGGCATAATATTGGATTTGTGCAGACCTGATATCATTCTTCCTATGATGACAATCAAGTTCCAGAACGCCGATGACAAGCGACGATATAATGATGAAGTAAGTAGCGATCATGAACTTATCTGCAAATGTAAGATACCCAAGCGGCGGCACATTATTGTCCAAGCTGAACTGGAAGAGCACCGCCGCGATCAGACATGACGCCGTTAGCAGGATCCTGTTCTCGAGAACTGAACTAGTTTTGCCGTACATGAGCATACCGATTAACGAGATAAACGCCAAAAAAAAGACTGGAATAAAGACCTCAAATCCAAATGCCGGTTCTCTCTCCAAGTTAACTGAGAAAACATATTGCGAATATGTCTGATTATACACTTGGTAATAGTGGTTAATCACCGTCTGATTCCAACCGGAGATGGCCCACCCCACGACTACAATCGATGGATCCAAACCACTACCGTCGGGATCCACCTGGTACGTCAGATTCTGCGTTGTTAGGGTTGTATCCTCAATACGTATAGATAGCGTGTGAGAATCAAACGGGTAATTCTGTAGATTCAAGTTATCGTAGAGGTTTGCTTGAATTCGCCAGAACTTTGAAGTCGATGAGTTCTCCTCCAAACGGATGGACTGTGCCCGACCATTCATGAATTCGAATGATCCTAGTTTGCAGTTTGGTCTGACGCATTGCATGGATAAGTAAAAGTCCATCGTGTAAGTTCCAGAATTGAGGTCGAATTCTCCGATGTTAAGCACATAAATTCCAACTTGCACCAAGTTCCCGTTTGAAGCAGGGCTGGTTTGAGCGTATGCAGGAGGAGCGGACGTGAAACTTAGGGCGCACATCAATAAAATGATGGCGAGGAAAGCGTATCGAAATATTCGCGTGATGCTAAGCATAGCCTAAGCACTCGGAATTTAGCAATCGAGTATAGTTGTAGGTATTGTGTGATAACGGTTTCTACAGCGAACGATGCGCAAGGAAAGTTTGGCAGGACCGTTAACTTTCTGAAGCCAAACTCTTTTTCAGTTCATCCGATTTTATGTTTAGTACGGCGATAATCTTCGTTCGTGAATGAAGGCCACCGATTAATCTTACCTCAGAAGATGGTCTTCGAAGCCTCTTCGCTAACCACCTAACGATTTCTCTGTTTGCTTTACCATTAGATGGTGGAGCCGCAACATTCATTCTTAGAGTCCCATCGGTCTCAACAATCAACTCTGTTTTTCGGCTATTCGGCTTGACCTGAACCGAAAATTTGACACCGCCTACGAATTCTTGAAATTCCAAGTCATAAGAGGAGAGAATCAACGCGCGTATAATTGATTAGTGGAGAGAAGATAGTGGTAATGGTAGCAGGCTAGTGAGTTTACCTTGAAGCCCGAATTCGACATAACCCTAGAACAAGTCAAGGACTACACCTTCACCGTGACTTTCGATGACGAATCCCTGCCTCAAATTACAATTGATGAGCCAACACCAATTGGAACGGGTGAAGGACCAAGTTCCTCTAGGCTACTTGCAACGGCGGTTGGACATTGCTTGAGTGCAAGTTTACTATTTTGCCTTCAGAAGTCTCGTATACCGATGAAACACGTCTCGACTAAAGTGCACGCAACCTTGGCAAGGAACGATACCGGCAAATGGAGAGTACCGAGCCTAAGAGTGAATATCAAGGCTGACCCGGTTAATGAAGCTGATCGGGAGCGAATGCGGCGCTGTGTTGAGATTTTCGAAGATTTCTGTGTAGTAACGCAAAGCGTAAGGAAGGGGATCGATGTGCAAGTTGCAGTTCAATCTGACTAGCTTCGTCAACCCGTTTCAGTAATGTTAACTGACTTCATACCTGCTATCGTCGCTGACTCATTGGTGTACGCCAAAATGATCAGTTGAACCGTCAGATCGCGGGTTTCGTTTTCTCCTAGGCTTGGTAAATAAAGAAGGATCCGTTGTTCGTATGTTGCGTTGTCTGGATAAACAGTGAACGCTTGCGGATTATAATACGCCATAAGAGGTCCATTGAACCCGACTGGTAATAACTTGAATACGCCAACGAAGCTGTAATTGTTCATGGCAACGTTACAGCCAATAAGTGTCCATACGACAATCGTGTCGTAATCTGTTGAATATACGAATGTCCCGTTCTGCAGATGATATCCCGGCTCGTCATAAATTCGCATTGTGGGAACTCGGCACATAGTCATGTTCGTAGTCTCTTGCTGGTGTCCAGGTTCCGCGAGAAGCTTTTGTGCCCGCCCATTTTGGTAATATTCGAACACGATTGCACCGACTAAAATCAATATTAAAACAGCTACTATGTACAATTTGGGATCTTTGGAGTTTTGAAGAAAGCGATTCGCCATCTTATTCACTGTGAAGCTTAACGTAGTAAGTAATGGTCGATCGCCTTATCCGTTGCTCAACTCAGTTGGATTAAGAGTACTGTCAGGCATAAGAGTACTATTAGCAATGCAAGTATTGTTAGGAATCTAAGTACTATTTAGGCATCGTGTTTTCTAAGTGAGGTTAGTCTAAGTATGTGGCTAATTGTTTTTGAGCATCGACGAAGATCACGAGCGTTTGGATTTGTTTTTGTAGATCAAAGAAATTGCACAAGCGAGCGCTATCGTGCTTCCGATCACGATGATGAGATCGGCCCAATTGAGATCGAGTAGGACAAGCGATAGCAGGAACCCTGATGAATTCTGATAATCCACGTAGGTGGCAGGACCAATTATGATTAAAACCAGAATGATGATTAATACTATTCGAAGCTTGGAATCAGAAAATAATTTTACCATATTCAGTTACAAAGTAAGCGCTGGTCTCGTAATTAAGAATCAGCTTCGCAATTTCATCACTTGATCGTTAACGGCGTCTGCGGCGCAAAAGAATCAACGTGGTCAGGCCTAGAGCAGCCCCTACGATAATTGATTCTAGCTGGAAGCCTGGTATAGGGGAAGCGTTCGTTGTCGATGTAACCAGGGTGTTAGACGATATGGCTTCGTTACTAGTTGAAGTCTGGATGGATGTTGAGGCAAAAGTTCTGGGAATATATGGTTGTGGCCCTACGAAGTTTGCTGGCTCTAAAAGCGTAGGTAACGGGTTTTGATCAAAATTGAACGAATTGGACATGTCCCCAATGTCCGCTAGTGCATCTCGATCATTATTGTTTGGAAGGCGTGGAAGGTTCCAATTGTCTTCAACGAGTTTAAGAAAAGACGCAAACTCGTACAGCGTATTGTCAACGTATGCGTGCTTAGCCCAAGGCGAGATTACGAGTGTTGGAACTCGGAAACCCTCACCGTAAGCGTCAACTTGCGGTGGAGCGACATGATCATAGAACCCACCATAATCGTCCCATGTAATCACAATCGCAGTGTTCGACCAATACGCGCTCTGCATCACTTGATTTACCAGATAAGCTACGTAATCCATACCGCAATCACTTCGCGCAGGCGGATGTTCACTCACACCACCTTTTCCCTTGCAAGCCGCGGGGTAATCCGGCGGGGTAAACTGGTTAGGTATGATCCATGACACTGCAGGCAGTTTCCCGTCTTTAACATCCGACGCGAAAGATGTAGTGGGTTCAACGTGCTGATTGAGAACGTTAACGTTGTTCTGGAAATAGCTAAAGATGGGTAGGACATCCCAAATGTCGGCGAAAGTAGGATCATAATTGTCTCTCCCATTATACCAGGTCCAACTGACGTTAGCTAAAGTCAACTCTTGGGCCATCGTCGCCCACGTAAACGAAATCCCCGGCTCCCATTTGCCTGAAAATGATGACGGAGGATTGTCGATCACGTGTCCTGTACTATCAATCCAAGATCCAGTAGGGTGAGTAGAGGTTGCTGGGCCATTCGTTCCCGATACGATATAGAGATGATTAGGCAAACTAGGGCCCATCTCGGACGAGAAGAAATTATCATCAATCACATAGTTAGACGCATAATCGTAATAGTACGGAAGATCCGTCCCGTCGTAGTACCCCATCGTAACTGAAGACCCCTCGGCCGTTACGAATCCATCCATCTTGCCATTATCATACGCCAAATGCGCGGTCCGCCATGAATGGTCTAGATCGGCCAGGCTTTCAGTGGGCAAATGAAATGGCGTAGTAGAATTGCTCTGTGGCAAATCAAAATCATCAGGATCACTCACACCCGGAGGTAATTCGTCGCCTACAATGTATACTGGTTGTGTAACGTTAAGGTGAAAAGGTTGAGTTATCTTTGAAAACCTGCTGTTAATGTTCGACGGACAACAGATCGGCGCGCTACTCAACCCATTAACGCCGGGAAACGTACCGAAATAATTGTCGAAACTATGGTTCTCCTGGATGATGAATATGACGTGTTGAAGTTTCGTCGTTGACGGACTTAGGGTTGAAGGTGGAATCGAGAAAACTCTTAACAGCGGAGTGTAAGGAAGAATAATCACAATTAACAGAACGGTGGAGAACGAAACTAGACCATAACGAAGCGTCTGGCTAGATCTTTCACGTTGGCTTGCGGACATACGTAATCTCATCTGATTAGAGTATTGAACTGCTCGACCATAGGACAGGTACAATAACTAAGCAAAATAGTTGTTTCTCGGGAAATGGCAACTCTCGTAGTTGACATGGTACACTAAGGGAAAATGTTGTTTTTCACTCAAAAATACCAATAAATCATGAGCAGAGTATGAAGATTTTTCTCCATATCGTGCATTTATCGTAGAATGAAAAATGAACGTCTTGCAGAGAGCTTAAGGCCTCTAGACGCGAATAGTGCGTTCGCTAGTTCTTTGAAATGGACGGAGGTGATTGATCGAAATGCCGAGTTTCAAGTGCGAGGCCTGCGGTCATACTTCCAGTTCTCCCGGCGCATGCTGCGGAGCCCAAATGAAGCAAGTTGGTTAATGACAAAATGACCAGCTCACGATGTTACGTCCCCTATCTTTTTTCGAACGCGATGCTGACCACATCTCGTTTGTAATCTATCGCCGTGAGATTTCCAGTAAACGTTTTTTCCATCCGTGACTGTCAAACACAGTAGTGCATTGGTAGTCTGCTGTCCGAAGGAAGTCGTTTTCGGCCTGTTGAGGCGTGCTCAAAGTGATTTTAGAACAAAATGGCTGATCGGGGTTAGGAGACACGGACGGTAAATCTACGATTGCAAACGCATGATTTGTCCTCTCGTTGACTGATAAAAACAAAAGAGGGTATCGTTTTTTGAGCCACTGCTTAAGCGCAGCATGATCCTCTTTTATCATTGTTTGGTCAGCTTAATCGTACCGATCAAGCAGACGCCTCTCTTTCCGGCTCCTTTAAAGACTACACGCAAGCAAAGGCTGTTCGTCGGTATTATCATTGGAGAAGACAAGAGCAATAATTGCATGTGAAAAGTGCGGTTTCGAAACTAACAGCGAAGACATTTCCAAATTACATGGGAAGAATTGCCCCAGGATCTAACAATCGCAAACGAAGGGATGCCA
>DASQZS010000010.1:0-2910 GCA_035638535.1 Candidatus Acidiferrum sp. | reverse complement strand
AAGATCACTTGGGTCTTCATGGGGCTGTCAATTTTGGGAGCGGTGATAACGTTAGGGTTACTGCTCGTGACCTCGAGGGAGGCATTTATTTCAATATGGAACGCGAAGATGGGTCAGTACGCAACTTATGACCAGCTAATTACAACCGCCGAGGGCTTAGGGTGGACGCCGTCAACTCCGAGCTTATATGCAAGTCTATCAGCGATGGCGTTCGCGGCGTGGATATACAACGGGTTTATTTGGCCTGCATACGTGGGCGGCGAGATTAAGCGTGCTTCTAAAAGTTTGATAGTCGGCGTATTGGTAGGCGTCGTGTTCCTGTGGCTCTTCTACTGGGTAGTTGGTGAACTGTCGTGGGCTGTAGCTGGCAAAGACTGGATCTCTGCGGTGAACTGGTTAGCAACAAACTATCCTAACAAGTATCCAGTACCGAGTTATCCTTGGCTGTCTTTCGTTACGCCGCTTCTGACGGACAACGCCGTTTTGATCTCTATCATTCTGATAAGTTACGTAGCAGCATGGGTCGCAGCCAATCTCGCAACGATGCTCTGCGCAACTAGGATTGTCTTCTCGTGGTCCTTCGATAGAATCGCACCGCGCGCCCTCGCTAACGTGAGCGAGAGATTTCACGCGCCGACCTGGGCCCCCATTTTCACTGGAATCATCGGAATCATCGGTTTAGCCTTCGCTACGTTCACAGGAATCTTCAATTACTTTCTGAATACCGCGGGAATGGTCCTTCTTGCTTACGCGGTGGTGTCGATCGCGGCAATAATGTTCCCATTTAGACGAAAGGAACTCTTCGAGTCGAGTCCATCGATTGTCAAAACCAGAGTAGCAGGACTACCACTGATAAGTATCCTAGGCGTGATAGCTTTCATCTTCAGCCTCTACGGTACATACTACGCTCTGACAAACTCGATAATGGGCCCTCTCAACGTGGTTTCCTACTCAATGATCGCTGGCACCTTCATACTCGGGCTGATCCTCTACTACGTTGCGAAGGCATACAGGCTAAAGAAAGAGGGTCTCGACCTAGGGCTGCTGATCAAGGAGATCCCACCAGAGTAGTCATCGAATCTCCTACAACCTGAACCCTACAGAAAACAAGACTTCCTGCCTGCACGTTTCAGATTGTCGGCTGTGGAGTTGCACTTAACAATTAGGAGATCCACCCAAAAACATGAACCTATGACTCTATGAGTCAGCTAAGTTAATGCTTCTCTAACGGTAGAAATTCTATTCCATATTTCTTCGTGATAGCATTGATATTATCGATAGTGGGTGGTTCGGGAGGTTTGCTGCTTATTTCCTCCCATACTTTCTCCGATCCGCCTGGAATCAATAATCCAAGAATCTTACCTGAGGAACTTCCCGTATTTTTCAGAGAATGGGTGAGATCTTTCGGTAGGTGAACCGTAGATCCTGTCGTTGCTTTGAATACACGATCATCGCATCGAACCTCGTATTCTCCCTCCAAAATGTTGAACACCTCATCCTCCCGATGGTGTATGTGAGGAGGGACGCCTGCGCCAGGTGGAGTCACGTCTTCAAATAGCGCGTACGCTCCGTTCGTATCCTCGCTCGTTAATTTAATTGTGATCACATCAGCAAAAACTTTGCATCGTTTACCCTGATCACTTAAACTTAAGGACGGGCGCCTAGTTCCCATGTGATTACCATCCGTTCAGCGTATATATTTATCATTACGGGAACATGAGCTTGTTTTCGTTTGTGCGGTTTCCGTGGTGCGCACTAGCAGACCCACACACGAGGCTTGCTTGTCTTTAGAGGCGGGTTTGGCTGTTTTCTATGGCTCTCCGATTCTATTCCTTCTTGAAGACACGTTCTTAGTTTGTGTATCATAGCTTCTGTGGTCCTCTTCTAACTTGAGCCATCAACTCTCGGCGAGAATTGCACCAGCGCCTCATGTCTTGCATCCACCATGTTGCCCCCGCGTCTGCGTAGGCTAAGAGAGTGTCTTCGTTTTCCAAATGACCATCGGCTCCAGACGTCGCAACGATATCATATCGCTCTGTGATCGTTCTTTGACTCTGGATGAAATCGCTGACCTTTCTGAGTTCGTCTGGTTTCAACGTGCTTCCCCGCGCAGGGCCAAGTGGAAACGCCCCGTCCCACCGAGCGGCACGGCGAAATGGTGCTTGCTTCGGCCATCTACCAGCGACCCAGATTGGAATACGCGGTGTTTGCAGACTGCGTGGTAAGAACTGAACGTTTCTAGCCGTCACATATCGCCCTTGGTAATTGAATCGTTCACCGCTCCACATTCTTACTAGAGTCTCGAGCCCTTCGTCTAATTTTGCGGCCCGTATGTTATTGTCGGTATCCTCCCCAAACGATTCGAACTCCACATCAACCGCATCACCCAGCCCGACTCCAAGTATCAACCTGCCGCCGGAAAGATGGTCGATTGAGACGGTTTCTCGCGCCAACTTCCACGGACGACGGCGTGGGAGAGGTGTGACCAGTGTTCCAAGCCGAATTCGCTCAGTTTTCACCGCTATCGCTGCAAGCGCAACCCATGGGTCAACCATCGGAACGACTTCACCAATCGTGTAGTGGATGTGGTCGAAAAGAAACAACCCTTCCCAATCCAGACTCTCGCATTCAACCGCTAATTCAATCAGGTTTCTGACTGAACCACAATATTCACCAAAATTAGGCACGAGAAGCCCGAAACGCACAACGCCTCACCTGCCTACAGGACTCATCGCATCTCCAATAATACAGTTTCAAGCCTATACTAACTTGAAAGTACGACAATTTTTCGTGTGTGTGCGCACCAGCTACCCACACACACGACAAGACGAATGTTCGGTAACTGAGTACACTACAACAGCAACCACAACTCCGGTGATCGATTCGTACATCGTCATGTGATTGAATCGG
>DASQZS010000009.1:0-10360 GCA_035638535.1 Candidatus Acidiferrum sp. | reverse complement strand
CTTCCTTCCGTTCTTTTAGAAGTTTTCCGATTAGACGCTCGCTCCGTCCGTCGCCATACACGTCGGCAGTGTCGATGAAATTGACTCCGAGATCGATAGCTCGGTTAAGTGCCGCAAAAGATTTGTTATCGTCAACCGCACCCCAATCTGAACCTATTGGCCATGCACCAAAGCTGACGGTTGAGACGCGCATATCCGTGCGTCCGAGTTGTCGATATTCCATTTGGCTTCGAGGCACTGGTACAGGTTCGCATATTTAAGAAACAGGATGGAGGATTGTTAATCGAAAATCAAGAATGAGGCAGCGTCGCTGACTCGGCGTCCGTGACGTATCGACCAATAATTGAGTTAAGTCTCACTCGCGTGCTTTCGGTTTGGTAATAGCCATGTAGGCGAGTATTAGCGCTGTGACGATGACTGAGATGTCGATTATGTAGCTGAGTATTCCGAACATGCCGAAACTACTGCGTCCTGGTGTGTACTGAGAGTATTGTGGGTACTGAGTGACAGCGCCGTTAAACATGTGTCGTGCGGGGCGCACTGCGAGGCTGTAGATTGCTGCGATAGCGCCTACCATTGAAAGCACTGTTGCCGTTAGCCGAAGCGATTTACGTGCATTCATGTCCTAATCATCTCCCTTCTAATGCATCACGATAGACCGCATGGCGATTCTGAATAAAACGTGTTATGAACGAATCATCCTAGCCGCCCTAGAAACCCGTCTACGCACTCACATTTCCTTAATCTAAATGAACAAGTTCGTGGTCATACCGCGAGAATCAAACGATCCTTGTTCGTAGGCGCCCGGGTCGCTTAATCTTTAAACTCTGAATCTATGCTCTTTACTGAAGCCGACATGCCTAGACCGACACAGTATGATGCGAGAAGATCCTAATTGGAAAGTCGAAGGAAGTATCCGAAGATCAACATTTTCTGGCCAAGTTTCGCAATCAGTTATGTAATCATCCGCCTATTCGCTGACTTCTTGAAACTTCGGCTTTATGTGAAAAAGACCCACGTTCACCATTTCACCCTTGGCCTCGCCCTCATGCCTTTCTCCTGGCTCATTTTCAGCAAGAATGACGATAAACTTGCGTGGACCATATCTGGAGTAATCGCAGCTCTGATTGCTTCAGAGCTGAAGGAACTAATCTTAGATGAATGGACGCCATAAACCGCGCCGAATCAACTGGCTCGATTTCATCACACTTCCGAACTGCACCTTGCTTTTTCTGCGTGCGGTTCAAGTTTATTAGATAAATTCGAGAACGGGTATCCGCCGGGGGAGCGCCGGGGTTGATCCCTTCAACGGAATGGGTCACCGAAGGCCGAACGGTCCAGGCGGCGGGCTGCAGTAAGATTGCAGTAACCCGCAGTATAGAACAATGTTCACTGAGGTGGGTTCAATTCCCATCCCCGGCTCCAATCTCTACAGAACAACAATGCGCCAAGTCAATTTCAGGAAATCGAGCTTACTGAACCTGAAATCTTTCAGAGTGGGACGGTCGCGTTTTGGGTTATTCCTTTCTCAATTTTGAGGCGCGTGCTGTCGCGTGAAATAGAAAGCTATACACGGTCCTACTACGTAGGACGAAAATTGCGGTTATGATCGTGAAGACACCATAGCCGATCAATAGCGGAATAGATGAGAGTCCGTGGTACACAAGTCGTAAGCCCGCCGCCCATAATGCGTCCATTAAAATGAGCTGAGCAATAGCCACTCCAACCAGGATCTTGATTACTGACCGCCTAATCGATGGTAAAGGACGGAAGAGTGAATCCAAACCTATCCGCTCTAGCTCCATTTTCTTAGGAACTTGAGAAATTAGCCAGTGGCCCAGATTTCGAGATACGAGAGAGTAGGCAACTAGAATGATGACTAATCCGAAGATTGGGAACAGGATGAAGCTGAGGTACCCGGAGACCATGAGCAGAAACTGATAACTGGTCAGGTTGCTTGTGAGCAATGTATGTAATGATTGTAAATCAATAAAGCAAGCCGTGAGGATTGTGAGGAGCGCATAGATTAGTGAAACGCGGATCACCAGAATCCGAATGTTGATTCTGTCGGCAATAGATCCGTATGAGTACGCGAGTAGCGGAACAAACAGGCAAAGGAACATCGTTTGGACCACGAGTCCCGCGGACTCGGTGTTCGGGTTGAGTAGCCAGCTCGTGAATATGCCGAGTCCCATTATTGCGAGAAGGATAGTCAAAGTGAAAACTAGGAAGTCGAGTTTGCCGAGATTGAGTTTCTCAATCATCACATCGACTTTCTCATTCAGACTCATGTGCTTGTGCCTCGAGCAGATTCGTGCGGCCGGTTACGAGAGGAGGAGGCAAAAAGAGTGGAGGAGCGGGATGGTTACATCCTCGCTTCTTGCGTGGGTATCGTTGGGAGCTCTGGGAATCGTTCTTTCATCTTTACTTCTGCTACCGTGTTGGCTTCTTGGAGAATCTTCTGAGATTCTGCGCTAGATGATCCGACGTCGAATGACATTTCACTAGTTTCGCCGACTTCGACGGCTAGGCCTTCTAGGGTTTCGTTTACTGATGAGAGTTCCATCGATACTTCTGGGAGTACGCCTTCTAGTTGTGATTTGAGTGTCCTGACGACGTTCGCTACTGGGCGCATGGTGTAGGCGATTTCGCCGAATTCGTGTACTGTTTCGAGTCTGAGTGTTACGGTTTCTAGCGCCATTTCGCTGTGCAGTACTATTTTGGCCATTTTTCGTAGTTCTGCGCATTCATTTGCGTACATCGAGGCAAGTTGCGTGTTTTTTGATTGTACTGCGAGTATGCATTTTCCGTACAGTGCTTGGTCGCGTTGTTCCATGTGAGTGCCTGTTCGTTCAAGTTTGCGTTGTTGTACTTTGAGTTTGAAGAGGCAGTCGTTTATGCGTTGGCGCATTGGGGTTGGATGAACTGCTTCTCTGAATCGTTTGCTCCATGATGTTTTTTCGTTAAACATTTTCTTTTTTCCCCCCTAAATGAGTGGTCCATTCTTGCTGTCTTGGGTCGTTACTTCGTGTTCTCTGGCAAGAATCTTCAAGAAGTTACAGAGTCTTCCGTCTTCGAAGGTTCTGATGATTGATCCGGTGTATTGTATTTTGACGTCGAGGGATCTGAGTTTTGTCATCAGTTTTTCGATTTCTGATTTGTTTTTGCCGACTAGGAAGACGAGTCCTTCGGGTTCGCCGAGTGAGCTTACGACTTTGACGGTTTGAGGTATAGCAGTTATTTTCTGTATGATCTCGTCTCGTTCTGCGTCTCTCGGGAAACTTGCTCCGACGAGGATTTGTTCTGCTACACCTAATTTTTCTAGGTCGAGATCGGCTCGGTAGTCTTTGATTATTCCGGTTTTTTCGAGTTTGTTGATGCGGTAGGCTACGACGTTTGGATGTAGGCTTAATTTGCGGCCTATCTCAGCGAAGGAATATTTTGCGTTCTCTACGAGTTCTGCCAGGATTTTGAAATCTGTTGAGTCTATCAATTCAATTTCCCCTCAAAGCGCCTTGTACGTGTCGAACCATCTGTCGTAGAGGTTCAACATCTGTGGTGAGACGCTTGGTTTTCGTTTCTTGAGGACCTCTCTAAAGTCGTCCATCGTTATTAGTCGAACTTGGCCGCGGGCGCCGTTGTTTTCGAAGAGTTCTCTTACGACTCTGGTTTGTGCACCTTGGAAGACGTCGCGGATGTCGCTTCCGGAGTAGCCTTCGGTGCGACCGATGAGCATTTCAGCATCAACATCGTTCGATAGGTTGAGTCCGTTCGTGTAGATGCTGAACATTTCTTTTCGGGCTTCGTTTCCTGGGAGTGGGACGTAAATTCGGCGTTGGAAGCGTCTGATGAAGGGTTCGTCGAGTACCCAGGGTTTGTTGGTGGCTCCGATTACGTAGACGTGGGTTAATCGTTTCTTGTCTAGTACGTTGTCCATTTCCTTGAGGAATTGGTTTCTCATTCGAACTTCCCCGCCGACTTCGTCGCCTCTGATGCCTACGAGGGAGTCGATTTCGTCGATGAAGATTATTGCAGGTTTGCCGTCAGTGGATGTGCGTCGTGCTGAGATGAAGAGTTCTGAGACGTTCTTCTCGGATTCTCCGAGCCATTTGGACATTATTGATGCAGCGTCGATGCTGTAGAAGGATGCGTCGATCTCTGTGGCGATTGCGGCGGCGAGTAATGTTTTTCCGCAGCCTGGTGGTCCGAAGAACAGAATACCTTTCGGCCATCCGAGTGGGAATAGGTCTGGTCGTTTTACTGGGAAGACTACTGCTTCTTCGATCGCTTTCTTTGCGTCGTGTAAGTTTGCGATCTCGTTCCATTTGATGTTGGGTTTTTCGGTAAGCACCATTTGGTCGAGTTTGACTGGTTTGTTTGATGGCTGGTCTGATGCTGGTTCTGATCGTCCTTCTTTGAGTTCTTGAACACGTTTCTTGAAGGTTTCAACGTGTTGCGCGTAGAGTTTGTTTTGTGGTGCTTCTGGGTACAGGGCGCATAGCTTTAGTAGAATTTCTATCGCGCGATCGTAACGTGAGATGGCGTTGTTTCTGGCGCCTTCTTTGTCGAAGCGGATTGCTTCGTTAGCATATTTCACCGCCATCTGTTCTAGTTCTTCCGAGGCAGACATTTGCATCTGGGCCACCTCGTTATTCGATGAGAATTCTTCCGCTCGTACGGAGTTTGTCTAATGCATTTCTCACTTCATCTGCAGATGTTCCGAGATCTCCAGCGCAGGTTGAGATGCTGAATACGCCGGCGTGTTGTTTGGCGTAGTCGTAGACCTGGTTTTCAAAACCGTTGTCAGGATGGGGTTCTGGTTGGAAATCTACTTTGGTGGCTGTTTCAGGAACCAGGTCGGCTTTTGGTTCCATTGATGGTAGATCTGGGAAGTGGTCGTGTACTCGTTGTTCTGCGATGAGTCCAGTTTCCTCGAGAATTCGTTTGGCTTCGCCATCGCTTGGTTCGAATGAATTCATGTTATTTGTAGATGAGATTTCGCCTGTCTCTTCAGTCAGCTCTCCGAGTACGTTGTTTACTTCGTCAAGTTCGTTCGCGACTTGTGGTACGATCCCCGCGATCTGGGATTTTGTTTCTTTTACGATACCCATGACGGGAGCTAACTGAGACATTATGGTCCCGAACTCTCCAACCGTCTCGAGTCGAAGGATGACACGTTCTAGTGCGAGTTGGCTTCCAAGAACAATTTTAGCTATTTTTCTGAGCTCGGCGCATTCGTTCGCGTAGATCCTCGCGTGTCCAAGGTCGTTTGATACTTGTGCTCCTACGCAGCGTTGGAATAGATCTTTGTCACGTTGTTGAATGCGGGAGTACATGTGCTCGAGTTTTTCGTGTTGAGCCTGAAGTTTGAAAGACGCGTGTTCGATTCGGTCTTTCAGAGTGACAGGGTGTAGCCTATCTTCGAATTTGCGAATTATGGAGAACGGGACCAAGCCTCCAGTCACTTAGGCTTGGGCGAGTTCATTCATTTTTATTACTACGACGTCTGACGAATTGCTTTTCGTGTTTGTTGGCGACTGCGTTGAAGGCATTGTTTCTGTTTCTGGCTTTGGTTCAGGCATAGGTGTCGGTCGGATCTGCAGCGATAATGGTGGCAGCACTGCTTTCGAATTGTCAGGAGAGTCTATTCCGATTAAGTATTCACGAGTATTGGCTATATCTTTTCGTTCTTTGCGATCGATTTCGAGGTATGAGAGGATTGATTCGGTAACTGTCTTGTATGTTTGTTCGTCGATCTCGGTTGTTGAATATAGCATCTTGTCGTTGGTGAGTGCGCCTTCGAGGTCGGTAATCTGTTGGTCTAATCGTTTTTCGACTTCTTGTAAGTTGTCGAGTAAAGTGTCACGTTTCGCTTGCATGCCTTTTGTGAAATCTTCGTAGCTTGTTCGGAGTGCATTATATTCAGGTTGATTAATGTCGCCGTCGTTGAGCAGTAGGTCTAGTGCGCGTCTTCTTTTTCTGACGATATCGTTTTCTCGTTTCAGTTCTTCGGCTTCAACGCGCCAGGCTTGAAGTAGGATTACGTGCTCGTTTGTCATTTTAACGAAATCGATTGGGTGTTCAACGACTTCGCCGTCGTTGCGTGCGATTTGAATTGCTTTTACTTCATCTTTGACGTCTGTTGTTAATCCGACTAGTTTGCCTAGGGGGCGTCCCATCGCGTCCTCTATAGTCTTGCCGAGGTATTTTCCTACCTGTTCAACGTTGACTGCCATTTTTCATCCTCTCCTAGTGGGCGATTCCCGACTCTCCGAGTCGTTGTGTTGATCCATTCGGGAGATCTGGGAATTTTTCTTTGAAGTGTTGTTCAGCGATTGTTCCTGCTTCGACGAGTATTCTTTGCGATTCTTCGTTCGAGGCGGCTACGTCATAGGATGAACCCATTGGTTCACCGGCTTCGGCGACGAAATTACCGAGAAGTTCTCCGATCTGGTTTAGTTCGTAGCCAACTTCAGGCATCACGCCTGCGATTTGGCCTTTAATAGTGCGCACTACTCCGGCCACAGGGCCCATCATGCGAGCTACATCTCCGAATTCTTCGATTGTCTCCAATCTTATGGCCACTTGCTCGAGGGCGAGTTGGCTTTGCAACATTACTTTAGCAATCTTGCGCACTTCAGCGCACTCATTCGCATACATTGCCGCACGCGCAGAATCGTGTGACATCTGGGCGCTGACACATTTTGCGAAGATGTCTTTATCGTGCTGCTGCATGCGTACGGAAGCAGATTCCAGTTTGTTCTGTTGAACCTTGAGTCTATAGATGGCAGAGGACAATTGTTCTTTCATTGGTGCTTTGTGATGGTGTACGTTGATCCGCGAGTGAAATGATTCCTCGGAATCTGAATCCCAATCCTTGAATCCATTCATGTCATAATTCTCCAAGTTTGTGCTTGCAACAAGTCTGACCGATTGTTCTCCGTAGGGGCACGAACACTATTCAAATTTCGTGCAAGAAAGCTGTCAAGATTCGGTGACTTACTGAAAGTAGTTTTTCATAATCAGCATTGACGATCTCGAAGTCTAGACTATTCTGATCGACCGCAGAATACCTGGGTTCAATTTTGCAGAGCAAAATCCGAGTGGGTGATTACACCATCTATGGAGCATCGTCGGGTGATTCTTGTGTAAACCACAAGGGAGTCATGAAAAAGTGGGAGAAAGCGCTCTCGCGCCTTCTGGCGGTCGTCAACCTTTCAATAATATGATCTCGATCGTTGATACGTTTCTTTTATCCGCGCCTTCTCCGATCTCTTGTGTGCCAATGTTTACTTGCTTAACGTTAAGCTTGCCTGCGAAGAATCTTCGACGTACCACTTCGACGACATCGACGGCTGTGCTGATCGCTCGTCCTCTTGCTTTCACGGTAAGCTGAGGTGACCCGGAGTTGAAGTGCATCATGACCGCGGTGGCGTAAGCCATTATAGGTTTCTTTCCGATCAGGATCGTGTCTGGAGGTATCGGTTCACGTCTCACTGGCGGTCTCTCACTCTGTGGAGTAGCGTTTTGTTCGTCCGACATCCTTGCTGTCACCTCCTCGACTGTTTTGCAACGTCAGCAGCGGGCTAAGCTAGTTCAGGAGTGTATTCTCGAAAAATGTATTTCTCGATTTCGGTCGATTCGAGTCGGGAACGTTCTTGCTCCAAAACCGGCTAAGGTATCGTTTTGAACGGGAACATCAGGTAGAAGCTCACCAGAACGACGGCTAAGTAGAACAGGACTACCAGCTTCGGCGGGTTTTGATCGGCAATCATGTAAGCGATTGCAGCACACACTGGTGGTACGGCTGGTAGAAAATAGAACAGGTAGGTAACCCGGTGGCCTAGCAGAACGGCCGGGTAATAGGGCAGATAAGTGATTGCGAACCAGCTCAACATGAGTAACGTGAAGTCCTGTTTCTTTTGCTTTAGGTAACTGTAAGCACAATACGCCATCGCTGGAATGGTCAGGTACAATATTGAAGGATTCATCGCTCCCCAGAAGGCGACAGAATCGAATTGTTTCGTTACTCCACTGCCGGTGACCTTCACGTTCACAATCAAGAAGGGTATTTGGATTTGATTTATGAGCCATTGCCACGGGCAACTGATGATTCCGTTGGGGCAGGAG
The DNA here is from genome assembly GCA_035638535.1 of Candidatus Acidiferrum sp. Taxonomy (GTDB): domain Archaea; phylum Thermoproteota; class Bathyarchaeia; order 40CM-2-53-6; family 40CM-2-53-6; genus FEN-987. The sequence continues at coordinate 2,230 of DASQZS010000009.1, read as the reverse complement.
GAGACGAGCGCTGATGAGTAGGTCAGGATGTACTGTAGATGCTCGAATGGGGTGGAGTATCCAACCCAGATTCGATCCATGATTGTCAGGAGAACGAAGAAGGAGACTAGAAGGATTCCGAGATATTTTTCGAACCACGAGAAGTAGGCGTTCCATTGTTTGCCGTTGCGTTTGTCTTTGATGACTCGTCCAGCGTGGACGATTGCAAGAATTAGAAATCCCGCGGCGCCTGTTATTTTGCAGAGAGTGCTCAGCGCCATTGCGATTGCACTCCAGTATGAGTGCCCTGAGAAGTACCAGTAGAATGCGACTATCATGAATGATAGTGTGAATATGTCGAGGATTGCGATTCTGCTCAGTACGAAGACGAGGTTATCGAAGGAGAAGAGAAAGGTTCCAACTATCGGGATTGATTCGTAGGGTGATATTTTTTTCAGTAGAAGATAGAATGCTAGGACTGCGATTGAGCCCATGATTACGCTTGGGATTCTCCAGCCCCATCCGTTGTCGCCTAGGAGATGGATGGATAGTGCGATGAACAGTTTGGCGAGCGGGGGATGCTCATGGTTCGGGTCTAAGCCGATCGGAACATTCTGATATGGTGGGGTGCCGCTCGAGCCGATGCTTTGTTTCAATCCTAAGATTACTCGGGCAACATTCACGTAGTACCATTCATCGAATATTAGTGAACCATCTGGTTTGTCAAGCCATAGCAAGCGTAAAGCGATGTCAACGATGAAGAGGATTATGAACAGCTTATCGTACAGGTTGTGCAGGTCCAGATTCAAGATCCTTGTTTTGCTGTTCACTTGTTCGGCTGGACGCCGCGTCTTTCTTAGAGCCAAAGGGTTACATCCTTTCAGTCAGTGTGACTCCCAGTAATTGCATTGAGTTACTTAGAACGATCTGGATCGCTTTCACTAACATTCCGCGCGCGTTCTTAACATGTTCGTCTGCGTGGATTACGTCCACTTTCTCATAGTATTCATGGAATTTTTCAGCAATTGAGTTGGCGTAGTTTGCTAGATCTTCAGGTTTCATTTGGTCGGCGGCGTCGGAGAATATGTCTGGCATTTGAGCGATCTTGTAGAGAAGTAGATGTTCGAGCGGGTGGGTCAGTGCACTCGGGTCGCTTTTTTCATTCGTGGTTTTGATTTTTCTTAGGATACTTCCGGCTCGTGTGTATGCATAGTTGATGAATGGTGCGCTGTTTTGTTCTAGGCTCAGAACGCGGTCCCAGGTGAATGTGAGATTCTTCATGCTGTTCACGTTCAACATTGCAAATTTGATAGCTCCGAGGGCGATCGAATTGACGATTCGTTTTGATTCGTCTTTACCAATCTCTCCTGATCGTCCAGCCATTTCTTCTTCTACGCGTCGTCTGGCTTGTGAGATGACATCATCTAAAGCTATGTATCTTGCCCTTCGTTTGGACATTTTTTCACCAGGCAACTCCACCAATCCGTAAGAGTAGTGAATGAGGTTTTTCGCTACATCGCGTTCTCCCATGGCGTAGAGCGCGATTCGGATTTGGAGTTGAGGTAATTTTTGTTCGGATGCGATTACGTTGATTACTTGGTTAGATTCCTTGAACTTGAGCAGCGTGTATGCGATGTCGCGGATTGGGTAGAGGGTGGTTCCATCGCTGCGGACCAAGGTTAGTGATGGCACCTCATAGGTGTCGGAGAGTTTGAAGAAGTCTCGTAGCGAATAGGCCCCAACTATCTCGTTTACGTCAAGCGTAGCAGAGGCACCCTTCGTTGTTATGAAAGGAAGTTTCAGTAACCGTTGAAGGACTTTTTCAACCTGGCCTGTCCAGAGTAGTTGGCTTTCCCAGTCCCAAATATCAAATTCGATTCCCATCTCGCTGAAAGTGGTCTTTATGCCTTCTAGGCAAAGGTCGGCAACTTTTCTTACTAACCTAACCGCATCGGGGTCATTGTTTTCGTATTTGCGTCCTATTTCTTGAACTGCGGTCTCTGGATCATCTTGAGTTCTGATGGCGTCTATGATTCGTGTCAATAGTTCCTTGTTGGTTGATTCAAATTCAGCTGCGATACCCGCCCATTCATCCAGGTTTCGTTGTAGATCCATTCGTTGATCTTGGGTGAGGTCTGAGGATGTTAGTTTGCGTTTGGTTGTTTCTATTTGGAGAGCACAATTTGTGCAGGCATAGAGTCGCCCTAACCACGTATCGGGTTTTTCGTCAGGTTTTGGTTCGTTTATTAAT
>DASQZS010000008.1:0-9091 GCA_035638535.1 Candidatus Acidiferrum sp. | reverse complement strand
GATCATTAGTGGTGTTGAGGAGATTACGCTTAGGAGAGACGGTCGCATGATTATTCGTAAAGCGGGTTCTGATGAAAAGGCTCGATTAGAAGCCATGAGACTTTTTGGGCTGCTGGACGCTACTAAATAGTGACTACGCGCGCGTTATCGACGGCCCGTTTGATCATCAACTCGAGATCTAACGCTTTCTCGATTTCCTCAAGTCGGACGCGTCGAGCGTTGGTGCTTGGGTTGCTTGTTGGGACCCCGCAGGTTGAGACTCCGGGGCGAATGGAGATCTCATATGTTCCGATCTGGCGTGCGAATTTCTCTATCTGTAGTTTATTCATGCCAACAAGTGGTCTTAGGACCGCGAGCTTTTCAAGCACGCAGTCCGTTGCCACGATGTTCTCAAGGGTTTGGCTTGCTTTCTGTCCTATTGCGTCTCCGGTGACGATCGCATTGCACCCTTCTTTTATGGCGATCTGTTCGGAAATTCTGAACATCAATCGTCTCGAGAGAATGCATGCGAACTTGACGGGGCATTTCGTTACGATGTCTTGTAAGTCGGGCGAATGGGAGACTAGATAGGTTTTTGTGTTTTCGATTTTTGTGACTTCGCATAGTTTTCTGATGGTGTCGAGGGCGATTCCTTCGGCGGCTTGGTCGCATAATGGGTAGTTGTCGAAATATGCGAAGGTTGGTTCGACTCCTTTTCTGACTAAAAGCCATGCGGCTACGGGTGAGTCGATTCCTCCAGAGATCAGGAATACTGCTTTTCCTTTGAGCCACAGCGGGGCGTTCGCGGTAATGGGTTTGGTCTCTTGAACGGTCGTGTCAGCTCACTCCGATCATTTTGTCTACGGATTTGAAGATCTCTTCACCTTCCTCTTCGTTCTTCACGTTCTTGATTAGCATTCTACCTTTTCTAAAGAGGCTGACTTCGTGACCCTTGTAGTCGAATACGATTACGAGCGGAGTTTTCAGAAGCACTTTTCCATGGGCGTTTATGGTGGTACCGATTTGTTCAAGGTTTAGATTTTGGGGTGTTTGCGGATTTACGTTCACTGTATCTGAACCGCATAGCCAGGCTAGTTTTCGTTGTCGTAACTGTTTACGTGGGGTATTGTTTTGGCAAGGGCAGTCGGGGCGGATGGCAAGGTTAATGGTGCGAAATTCGGATTGGATGAAATCGAATACGAGCATTTTGCTTTCGAGTTGCTTTGTGATTCCGCTGAGGAGTTTGATGGTCTCCATGGCTTGTACGGAGCCAATGATTCCTGTGGTGGCACCCATAACGCCGCGTGTGTCGCATGTTGGTAATTCTGAATCCTCGAGGCCTGGGAGTACGCATTCGAGGCAGGGAGTTTCAGGGGTTTTGAAGATGGCGACATTTCCTTCGAAACCGATTGCTCCACCGAACACATAGGGGATCTTCTTCTCGGCGCAGTATCTGCTGATCAGATATCGTGTGCTCATGTTGTCTAGGCCGTCAACGACGCAATCTGAGTCGCCGATGACGTTGCGGATGTTGTCTTCATTCAAATTTTCAGGAACGGTTTCGAATTTGACTTCAGGATTTACTGTGACTAATCGACGTGCCGCGGCTTCAACTTTTGGATATCGGATATCAGCAAGAGAGTAGAGAGCTTGTCTATGGAGGTTGTTTACTTCAACTGTGTCTTGATCTACTAGTGTCAGTCTACCTACGCCTGCCATTGCGAGGAATAGGCATGAGACGCTTCCTAATCCTCCTAGTCCAACTATGGTTGCTTTGGAGTGTCGTAATCGTTCCTGGCCTTCACGTCCCAGTTCATGTAAAGCAATCTGGCGACTGTAGAAATCTGAGGCTTGAAATTCTGTTGGGATTGTCACTCGTTTAGTCCTCTGCTCGGCTCTGCGTCTAAACTCCGGTTGGAGTAGAACGGCATGCCGAGTCTAGCTAATCGATATTTAAAGTAGGGCCAACTGAGTTTCCGTTGGGCTTCGCGATAAGTGACCGATCCGTCAAGTAATCCAATGACGCATTCTTGTACGCGTCTGTCTCCGAGGAAGAATCTTGAGAACGAATCCATATTGTCTTGTTCGAGGTAGGTCGTCCGCGCTAACCAATATGCGGTGCCGAAATCGTTTAGGAATGCTTCCTTGCAGAGTGTCTCATATTTAGATAGGAATTGTGAGTCGAATCTGTCGCTCGAGCAAGCTTCAGCGCAGACTCTGGCTGCTATTTGGCCACCGAGAATTGAGAAGTAGATTCCTTCACCCAAGAGTGGTTCCACAAATCCTCCTGAGTCACCGGCGAGCAGAATTCGATCTCGAACGAGCGGTACAATTGCCGCTCCTCCGATCGGAACCAGATGCGCTTGGGGTTTAGGTATTTCCACCCCTCCAAGCCTCGTGATTTTTTTCATAAAATTGTAGAAGAGTGCACGGGCGTCACGTAGACTGCTCAGCTTGCACCCGATTCCTACGGTTAGATGATCATCTTTCGGGAAGATCCAGCCGTATCCCGCAGCCGAGACACCGAAGTAAACATCGAAATATTGTTCCGGACCGATGAAATCCTCAACCGCATCCTCTCCGACAGGCAGGTCGCTTTCTATTGCGTACGCTACTTGATCTGGTTTCCAGCGTTCGTAGAATTTTCCTTCACGTGCAGACGGTCCGCCCGTCCCGTCTGCTCCAATCAACATTTTTGCTTGGAAGATACCGTTTCGTGTCTTGACTTCAACTCCCGAATCCAATGTGTCGATTCTGTAGACTGGGTTTGCGTCAGATAGTTCCGCTCCCGCCTCGGTGGCCTTCTGAGCTAAGAAGTAGTCAAATTTTGAACGTGACGTCATGTAGACGATCGTCTCGGTTTTTTCGAAATGGTACTCGTGTTCTGCGGTGTGTATGCGGACGGAGTTGACTTTTCTTTCGATCAGCTCATCTGGGAGTCTGAAATCAAGCAGTTTGAGGACTTTTGGTGTAACGCCTCCGCCGCACAATTTGTTTCTTGGAAACCGGTCTTTTTCTAGAAGCAGTGTTCTAAGTCCATTTTTGGCTGCGGTCCTCGCGGCCCCTGATCCTGCAGGACCGGCGCCTACGACGATTAAGTCGTATGAGGACATGTAGGTGACCGATGGGAAATATGTGAAAGCTGATTTTTATTTTTCTCTACGCGCCATTCGGCTGCGAACGTCGGTTTGGTTATGGGAATTTGATGTTCATTGAGCCGTGAGGGCATGCGTCTATGCATTCCATGCACATGATGCATTCTGGGTTGTTGAATTTCTCCCATGGCAGATCAAGAATTTTGATTTGCATCGGACATTTCACTTCGCAATGGGGACATTTGGTGCATTTTACGGGATCACGTTTGATTCCTACTAGGCTGTGTTTCTGGAATAATGCCATCAGAGCACCTGTGGGGCAGATGTATCGGCAGAAGAATCTTGGCACTTTCCAAGCTGAGACGAAGAAGCCAAGCAATATCAACAGACGGATCGCCAAGAGTGGCGGAAGAAGGGTAAGGTCAGCCCAGACTTGCTGAATTGTCGGGGGTTTTGTTATAATTGACATGAAATTCTCGCGGGCAAGTGTAAGGAGAGCTGGAAGGGTACCGAAGAGTGTGCCGTCGGGTGAAAGCGCGATGAACGGCCCTGTAGCGAATACTCCGAGGGCATTCTTGAAGTCGGTTCCAGCGCCTAAAGCTAGTGCTAAGCCAAGACTTCCGCTGATCAGCAGCGTCAGGAATAGAACCAAGTATTTGAATTTCGTTCCGCTCTGGTGAGTTCGCGGTGAAACAAAATCTAAGCGACCTTTCAGAGTCGTGATTATGTCCTGTATGAATCCGATTGGGCAGACCCAGCCGCAAAATGCTCGACCGACAACGGCGCCGATCAGGAAAAGAGTTCCGACGACGATCCATGGAAATTCTGGTTGCGCCAGTTCAACTTGGATCAAGTCGAGAGAACTGTAGACGGCTGTGAAGTGTGAGTTGATGCTGGCAAGGATCGGCAACCCGAACGGGATTGATTGAACCTGTAGGTATGGGTAGATTTGTGTAAAGGCAAGCGCGTTAACCGCAAGTAGTGACAATAATTGAACGATTAAACGGGGAAAGGTCCATTTGTACTTGAACAGCCTTGTGTCTTCAGGTTTCTCTGTCAAGGCTTACCCCTCAAAGGTACGGGATCACGTAGGAATGAATAATGTATGAGAGAGTGTTGTATTCGCTAAAATATAATCCGACCATGAGTGAGACCAAACCTACTAGTATTGCGTAGGCGGCTATGGTGCGTCTCAAACAGAACCAGACTCTCGCTAAGATTTCGATAGCGATTGCCCCACCTCTTAATTATACCTTTCCAACTGACCGGCGGGCGATTCTAGACCTAAAAATCATTGAAAGCCTGGGCTTTAGTTTTGGAGGGGTGTTGTTTGATCGCAAGGTGAGGGGCACATTGGCCTTCAGCGTGAACTTTAAATCATATCATCTTATGCTAGACGATTCGATTCTAGAGTCTGAACCAGTGAAATGGTGACACGATGGTCAGCTACGAGTTAGGTCAATCGATGAACACTATCTCGTATCGTGGCAAGAAGTTCACCAGTTCCTGCTTGAGTTGCAAAGATTTTCTGAATTGTTGTGGAAGTTCAACGTCAACCGAATTTGATGGCGCATCTCCAACAAAAAAGAAGGTTGGGTTGTCACGTCGAGACTTTCTCAAGATTATGGGCGGCGTCTCGGCTGTTCTGGCCGCTGCTCCCTTCGCAGTCGCAGGACAGTACTTGATACCGCAGGTTCCGAAGACTTTCCAGCAGCAACTCGTGGCGAAAACAACCGATATCGCGGTAAATGATGCTATGTTCTTCTGGTTCCCATTCACCACTGACCCAACATATACGAATATGCTCATTCATCTACCGCCTGATTTGGCTAAAGAGGCTGGGAGCGAATTTGTTGCGTATAATCGAACTTGCATCCATCTTCAATGTCTAACCTCCTATCTTCCAGGAGCAGAAATTATTGGTTGCCCATGTCATGGAAGCATATATCGACCCACGGATGGATGGCCGATCGGCGGTCCTGCCGCTGAAATCGGACGTTATCTGCCTAACGTGACTTTGAAGATAGATGGCGGTAACATTTACGCTGTAAACGTGAACTTAGACGACATCGGCTATGGGAATACAACTCCACCAGATTGGTAGATATTTTCCTGGATGATTTTGGATATGGCTACTCAACGTTCCCAGACTGAATCCAAAAGCCCTGTCCAACTCTTAATCGACTGGCTTAATCAGCGATTAGAGCGTACGATCTTCCTTGGGCTTAAGTTCACGTTACCAAAGAAGTTCGTCAGCCCCTTAGGGTTCCTTGGTTTCCTAACATTCTCGACTTTCGCGATCCTCGGAATATCGGGCGCACTCCTCATGCTTTACTACAGCCCATACGTGTTCTTCAACACCGTCACCGGCGCCGTTCAGTCACCTTACGATAGCGTTCAGTTGATCAACAATGTATATCCGTTCGGCTCGGTCTTGCGAAACATTCACTATCATGCTTCGAACGCTATGGTTCTCCTGGCTACTGCCCATATGTTCTATCAGTATTTTTCCGGGCGCTACAAGCTAAGGTACGAAGTGCTCTGGGTTACTGGAATAATAATTGGAATCTTGACGATCATCGAAGCCTACACAGGATATGATTTGGTCCTCAACGTGCGAGGTATGCTTGCGATTAACATTGGCAGAGCTCTAGCGCGTAGTACTCCCTTCATGGGTCCGATGGCTTTCCGTTTGATGGCTGGAACCGGTTTGTCAGATTTGATTCTGCGATTTTATTCTGTTCACGTGTTCATCTTTCCTATGCTTATGATTCTGATAATGATGGTTCACTTTCCTCGCTACTTGGTTCTCGATATTCCGGTCGTTTCGATGGTCTCTGGAGTGATTTTGGTTACAGGAGGCTTGTTCCCAGTCGAGCTCGGAGCTAAATTCATCCCAACAGCTCAAGCGGGTATTACGATGCCGGAATGGTATCTAACGGGGATGTACGCCATAATCCGCACGGGTATAGACAAATTCCTGGCAGGCGCCGTGATTCCCCTGATCTTCGTGATCGTGTTCCTTGTGGTGCCTTTCCTAGATACCAGTAGGAAGCTGACCATAAGAGATAGGCCATTCTATACGGCCATGGGGTTAGCCGGGCTGGGCCAGCTGGCTCTCACTACCGTGTGGGGTTTCCGAGCTAACGATATTTTCATGGCTCTAAATTCGATTCCGCAGCTTGAGATTAATCCGTACATATTCTTCGGATCAGTGGTTTTCATTGGCGCAGCCGCATATGGAGGAACTTATGTGTACTTCAAATCCACTGCCCCTCCTCCAGGCGCGCGACCTACACATGGACGGAAACAGTTTCCGATTTACAAGTTAACTGCAAACGAATGGAGAGCAATAGTGATTTCTCTCTTGGGCTTCCAGGTGCTCTTCGACATCTACTCGGTCCAGGCATTCTTCTCAGGGTTCAAGAACGTTGTTTTGCTGCAGATTGGAATCGGTTTGATCGCTTTCGGAATTCTTGCTCACCTATATCGAATAGGGGCGGAGTAGAGAGAAGAGTTATTCACGATGACACAGCAACCGAAGGTAGTTCGTGGGCCTTGGGTCGGAGCTACTGCGATTCTGCTGGTTTTATTGGTTGGGACGGGCATGTTCTACTACCAGTTTGACGTATTGCCAGCTCAGATTGGTCCACCACACGTACCTCAGAACATTACGATCTACATCGTGGCCCAGCAGTGGGCCTTCATGGTTAACGGGACCATCGATACTCACACGACGCCTATTGTTGTGCATGTTGGAGATAATGTGACGTTCCATCTGCATGGCATATGGCAACAAGATCCTAGTTATTCTGAGCACGGGTTCTTCATCGAAGGTATAATGCAGGTGCCCATCGTTATTCCGAAAGGTCACGACGTAATCTATAGTATCGTTCCGACCGAAGCAGGAGAATATACGATCATATGCACCGTTTATTGTGGTGTGGGGCATCCGAATATGATGGGCTTGCTGGATGTTCTTCCTTAAGCTGACTTTTCAATTTGGAGGCTTGTGGATTGCAGGTAACCGTTACGGAAACTATGCGCAAGACCGTGCGGAACTACGTAGAAGTAACTAAGCCTCCGATTGTTTCTCTTCTTGTCTTCACGTCGTTGGCCACGATGATCGTGGCTTGGAGAGAGACTCTGGTGCCGTTGAGTTGGGTAGTGGTCGCGGTTGCGTTGGTAGCAATTACAGCTGCCAGTGCAGGTTGCGACGTTCTCACTTCATACATAGATCGTGATATTGATGCCGTTATGGATAGGACTAAGAAGCGTCCGATTCCAAGCGGGAGGATTAAGGCAAACCGAGCACTGGTTTGGGGGCTCTTTCTAGCTCTCGCGGGTATGGCTTTGGCTTACTGGATCAACGCTTTGTCATTCGTCTGGATCGCGTTAGGCGTCTTCGACAATGTGATCATTTACAGTCTTCTCCTGAAACGGCGAAGCCGATTGAATATTATTTTAGGAGGCGTAAGTGGGGGGCTCCCGGTTATGTTTGGGTGGAGTGCTGTTACTAACAGCTACGCGTTACTGCCGATTTTGCTAGCTGGTCTCGTCGTGCTATGGATACCCGGACATATTTGGAGCCTGGCGATATTCACTAGAAACGACTATCAACGCGCACATGTTCCCATGCTGCCCGTGGTGACGAAGCTCAGTACTGCTTTACGATGTATTGTTTGTACGGTTGTGTTGATGATTCCTTTTTCGTTATGGATTTTCTTCGTGGGAAAGTTCGGTTTGGTGTATCTGGTTACTGCTGTTCTGTTTGGGATTTGGGTCCTTTATGTGAACTTCAAGTTGTTTCTTCATCCGAACGATGACTTAGCCTATAAGGCGTTCAAGGTTTCAAGTCCTTATCTCTTCACGTTGTTCTTGGCGTTAATTATCGACAGTTTTGTGCATTTGATCTAGTCGTTCGAGATACGAACGGCCCGAGGCCTTTCGGTGGCCGGCAGGTTATCACGTCTTTGATTCCTTGCGTTTTGAGGACTCTGAGGAGAAGGTGGAATAGTAGGTCGTTGCCCATGAAATGATCTGCCATCCTCCGGAGGTTTGTTGAAACCGCCATCGGGACGCCCATGGCTTCCTTCCATCGTCTTTCATATTCGGAGAGCGGAACTTTGTCGCAGAGATGATCCGCGGCTACTTGCCCTGCGATGGTTCCTGTGATCATCGCCGTTGCGATTCCGCCGCCGTTCGTAGGCATCACCATTCCTGCCGCGTCCCCGACAGCAATCACGTTCTCGGAATAGGTTTTCTTGAACGGACCATCAACCGGTAGGACGTCTGCGATCATCGGACCCGGTCTTCCGCCTTCGAGCTTCGTTTTTGTAAGCGGACAGTCGTGTAAGAAGAAGTCTAGGTAGCCTTTTCCGTCATTTCGTTTTGAGTAAGATGTACGTATACCTATACCGACATTAGCGGTTCGTTCACCTTTCGGTATGATCCATCCGTACCCGCCTGGTGCAAATTCTGTTCCAAGGTACATCTCGGTTACTTGCTGGTCGACATTGAGATCGCTCATTAAATATTCGTAGTTAATCGCGACGTTGTTTGCGGTCATGTTTTCTTCAGTCTGGATGCCTACCGCACGCGAAATTTTAGATGGAAAACCGTCTGCTGCGATCACTACCTTCGTTTCGACCGCATGTTCCACGTTTTTGCCTACCAATAATTTTTCGTTCGGTATCAGGGTGACGGGTGAGTTCAATTCGATTGTTCCGCCTAATTGTTCGACTTGTCTTGCTAGGCCTTGCTCAAGTGTAGTTCGATCGAGAACGTATGCTTGAAAGGGGAACTCGAAAGCACGTCCCTTTGGTGAAATTACTCGAATTGATTTGCATTCGTTGTCAATGGTCTCTTGAGGGACATCGAAAACGTTCATGTACGCGCCTGCATTCGGTAGAAGGTACTCCATTTCCTTTCGCACTGGGAAGTATTCGCCGCACTTGACTGGAACGCCGATCACGGCTTTCTTGTCGAATACGTGAACCGAACATCCTCCCTTGAGT
>DASQZS010000007.1:0-4405 GCA_035638535.1 Candidatus Acidiferrum sp. | reverse complement strand
TCAGCGCCGAAACTCGAGGCGAGTCCGATTTTCGGATAGAATCTCTCTACTGCCCAGTCCAGCAGTTCCTTAGCGCTCAGCTTTTCGAACCGGTCCTCGTCGTGCCCTTGCAATCCTCCGTGATCTGCTGTGGAATCGTTTGGGCCGGTTTTGGTAGGCATGGGGCATGACATACGTCATTAGATTTATAACGTTTATGACATATGTCATCTTTGTTGATGTTTGGGTTGCCAGCCTCCTCCACCTCTCCTAGCCCGCGACCCGATCACATCCACCTCTCGAGTGCAGGAGGCAAAGGGTAGACGTGAGCGAGATCAAACCCAACCTACGCACGGCACCGGAGGATTATTCAGGCGTAGAGAAGGCGAAACTCGCAACACGTGGCCTGACCTTAGTCATCAAAGACCGAACAAGTCCAGTAAACCTCTCCACCCAATTCAGAGACCTAAGCTTCGAGGACCTCGCACCCGCAGCAGAATCCCTCGCAAAGTCCTACGGAATATACCTCGAATTCAACAGAGCCAAAACGGGCTCAGAGAAGGATTGGATGTTCATGCTTCGCATCACAATCCCTGGCGGCGGACCCCTAACTAAGAAACAATGGGATGTTCTCGACGACATATCGGAGAAATACACCGAATCCGCCAGCTACACCGGCACACCTCGGCCATCGCTTCGACTCACTACACGACAAAATATTCAACTTCACTGGATCAAAAAGAAAAATCTAGTCGACACGGTTCAGGAAATCGCGAAATCAGGATTCTACACGATAAACGGTTGCGGGGACAATGTAAGAAACACCATGGGTTGCCCACTATCACATTACTCAACAATTTTCAATGCAAACCTTTGGGCACAAAAAGTAGGCAAATATTTCCAGTTACCCACAGCAGGTTACCTGGAAATATTCACGATAGATCCAAACTACTTAAGAAAGAACGACGAATCTTCTACTGACGAGAAGCACTTCCGCTACGCACCGAACCTTCTAAACAGAAAATTCAAAATCGGATTCTCCTCCATCCACTTCGACAAAGAGACGCAAAGCTACATTCCTGATAATTGCGTGGAACTCAGAACAAACGACATAGGAATCGCACCAATTCTTGTTGATGGGAAAGTAACAAAATTCCAAGTCTACGTAGGAGGAAGCCAAGGAGAGAAGGCAGGGAACCCCACATTCGCAGCCCTTGGCGAACCACTCGGAATCTTCAACGAATCCGAACTCCTACAAGGACTCGACGCAATAGTCAAAGTACACCAAGAATGGGGAGACCGCAAAAACAGACAATGGGCACGAATGAAATACGTAATTTACAAAATGGGAATCGAATGGTTCCGTGAACAAGTACGCAACGTAAGCGGCATCGCCTTTGACTCTCCCGACAAAAACTTCGACTACGGCGCAAGACAACTTCACTACGGATGGACAGAACACGATCATGATCGAAGACTTTGGTGCTACGGAGCTTTCATAGAAACGGGGCGAATAATCGATGGCCCCAACGGCCAACTTAAGAAAATGGTCCGCTACCTGATGGACAACTACGCGAACATCGAACTACTAACCACACCAAACCAGGATCTGGTTTTCGGCAATATCCCAGAAGACCTGAAGAGAAACTTTGAGGCAGACATGAAAAAATTCGGCTACGGACTTCGCAACGGAAAGCCACCAACAAAACTTCGAACTCTGTCAGGCGCATGTGTTGGACGAGACACGTGCAGATTAACATACACTGACTCAGAGAAATTCCTACCCTCTCTAATCGACCAGCTCGAACCAAAATGGGGAGACATGGCCGAATCAATAGGAATAACGGGATGCGAAAGACAATGCTTTCGACCTGCAACGAAAACTATAGGTTGGGTCGGTTCTGGGTTCAACTTGTACTCACTAAAGATTGGTGGAACAGAAGACGGCAGAAACCTAGGCGGCCCACTGATCGACCCCGATACACAAGAGATCTACCTTCACATCGTACCGCGCAACCAAGTTTCAACAGTGACTGAAGTTCTCTTCGAATTCTACACAGCCAACAGGAACGCAGAGGAAACCCGACCTGGTGGAACTGGATACTTCTTCAAACGAATAGGCGCAAGATCCATCATCAACCACCTATCGAACGACCCACGCACATCGCAGCTGATGTCGAAAAAAGTGAAAAATCTACTTGCCTCAGAATCATCACGAAAAAACGCCAACCCTAGCCTATCGAGCTGACCATAATGTCAGTCAAGGCTCACGCTCGGAAGCTTCCACTCGACGGTCTGACAATCGCAATCACAGGCAGCCGACGAGCAAACGAACTAGCACACCTAGTAACCAACTTAGGTGGGAGGCCGTACATTGCACCCACGATCGCTATCCAAGCTCCAAACACAATGAAAACCGGAATCCGCCAATTCATAGCCGAAGTCCTCGAACGAAAAATCGATCTCGTATTAGTAATGACTGGACCTGGAATTCAAGCGATCCTAGATGAAAGTAAAAGCATCAATAGAGAACAACAATTCCTCGAGGCTCTGCGACAGATTCCACTCATTGCTAGAAGCGGAAAACCTCAGCAGGTACTGGCTAGGCATGGTATAAATGGAAACGTGACTCTGCCGGCGCACGAAACGGTCGGAGCGTGCTTTGAACTAGCTTTGGCTCATAACGTGCGCGCGAAGCGCGTGGCGGTGATCTGGCATGGAACAAGTTCAGTTGAACAGGTGGAAAGACTTCAAACAGCCGGAGCCCAGGTACTGGAATTCTCCACTTACCAATACTCAGACGAGTTCGATAGAAACGGAACGGAGCTACTGGAATCATTAGGCTACAAGTCCGTTGAACCAAACACCAGAAAAATTTTCGAACTAATAGAGAACCTTGTAAAGGGAGATGTGGACGCGGTAACTTTTACGAGCCCACCTGCGGTAGACAATCTGTTTGATATCGCGGCTGAGCATGATTGTGCGGAAGATTTGAGAAAGGCGCTAAACAATGTCGTGACCGTAGCCATCGGTCCGACGACGAAACTGACAATCGAAAAACATGGAGTTCGCGTGAAAGTTGTTCCTGATACTTACAAGATGGGTCCGATGATGACTGCGCTTGTCCGTTACGTCGAACAACTGAACCTCGCCATCAATCATGGCGATGGCAAGATTGTATCCATCTCAATCAAGCCTAAACCGTCAAAGTGACTTCAAATGCTTGTAGACCTAAACCTCCAGGACAAAGTCGTAATTGTGATTGGTGAAGGAGATGAAGTTGAAACTAGGGTTCAGCAGTTTCTTGACGCGGCTGCAAAGGTCATCGTCGTAGATTATAGATCGAACAAAAACCTGAAGCAACTGAAGTCGGTCAAATATGTTAGGTGGGACCGACGATGCAATTTCAATGAATTGATGGAAAAATACAATCCTTATGCGCTGATTCTAGCTACCACAAACAAGCAATTTGCTTCGAAGATCTCAAAAGCCGCACGAACGAGACATTGTCCTTTAGTCTACGCGGTTGATATGCCTGACCTGAACGACTTCAACATGCCGGCCGTCGCAAAATTAGGCGACATCCGAATCGCCATATCTACAGGAGGTCTCAGTCCAGCAATGGCCAGCACCCTTCGAAAGAAAATCGAACGGATCATCACAACAGAGGACCTGCAAGAAGTAAGGTTGCAAGCACTGATGCGAGACAGGATTAAAGACCGAATCCGAAATGCCGAGTTAAGAAAACGGTGCATCTACAAAATCATCCACGACGATCAGATCAGGAAATATCTTCAAGATAACAAATTCGAGCAAGCAAAGAAACTGGCGGCGAAGCAAATCGCATTGATTGCGAACAGGGGAATGTCTTGACTGAAGGGAAAATATACTTCGTCGGAGCTGGACCTGGAGATCCAAAGCTTCTGACAATACGCGCGTTCGAACTCCTGCATACAGCGGACGTAGTGATTTACGATCGTCTCGTTAGCCAAGAAATCCTAAATCTAATCCCAAAAAGTGTTGAGAAGATCTACGTTGGAAAGCTTCCACAATGCAAGGGGGGCATCTGCCAGACCGAAATCAACACGTTACTCATCGAACATGCACGGTCCGGAAAACTTGTGGTGAGGCTGAAAGGCGGTGACCCATTCATTTTCTCACGAGGCGGAGAAGAAGCAGAAGAATTGATGAAGGAGAAACTGCGATTCGAAATAGTTCCAGGAGTCTCATCAGCGCTCGCAGGACCAGCATCCGCCGGAATTCCACTGACACATAGAGGATACTCCTCTTCCGTAGCAATAGTCACCGGACATGAGGATCCCTCTAAAATCTGCTCGAAAGTAGACTGGGCTAAACTAGCCTCAGCAGTAGACACCATTGTGATCCTAATGGGCGTTGGACGACTGAAGCAGATTGCTGAAGAACT
>DASQZS010000006.1:0-4937 GCA_035638535.1 Candidatus Acidiferrum sp. | reverse complement strand
TCCTGATGGGCGCTGTTCCAGTGGCATTACCGGCAGTGTTCTCAATCGTACTCGCGGCAGGAGCAATGGAACTGGCAAAAAAGAGCGTGTTGGTCACTAGACTTGACTCAATTGAGGACGCAGCGTCGATGGATGTACTATGTCTCGACAAAACTGGAACGTTGACGCTGAACAAGTTGACGGTAGCCGACCCAATTCCGTACTCTGATTTTAGAAAAGAGGACGTAGCAAACTATGCTAGTTTAGCGTCCAAGGAAGAATCAAAAGACCCTATCGATTTAGCAGTGATCGGGTACTGCAAAACTCTACCGACAAGCCACGATACATATCGTCAGATCTCGTTCACTCCCTTCGAACCTGAAACGAAACGATCTGCAGCAGTAGTTGAGGGTGGTGGACAACGTTTCTCAGTTGTCAAGGGAGCTCCTCAAGTCTTGATATCACTGTGCAAAGTTGACGAGCAAACTCGAAGCAGAGTTACAGATAAGGTGGAGGAACTATCTTCGCTAGGCTACAGAACACTCGCTGTCGCAAAATCAGACAATGACGATTACAACACTCTCCACCTCGTAGGCCTACTGCCTCTCTCCGATCCTCCACGCCCAGACTCCAAACAAATGATTCAAGCACTCAAGGAGTTAGGTGTAAAACCGAAAATGCTCACGGGCGACAATGTCTCCATCGCGAGAGAGATAGCAAAACGTGTGGGAATCGGCGAAAAAATTTACCGAATGAGCGACTTCTCAAAATCGAATGAGACAGAACAAACAAAGATTCTTGAAGAGAATGACGGATTAGCGGAAATATTTCCAGAAGACAAATATCAAGTCGTAAAACTCCTACAAACCAAAGGTCACCTGGTAGGTATGACGGGTGATGGAGTGAACGACTCCCCCGCCCTCAAACAAGCGGAAGTGGGTATAGCTGTCGACAACGCGACAGACGTCGCTAAAGCATCCGCAAGCATTGTGCTAACTGAACCGGGAATAAGGGTCATACTCGAAGCAATCAAGACGAGTCGAGAAATTTATCAGAGAATGCTGACCTGGGTCATCAATAAAGTCACTAAAGTCATACAGTTCGTAGGTATCCTAGTCATAGGTTTCTTCTGGTTCCATGATCTCATCATCTCAGTCCTAGGCGTAGTTCTCTTGATTTTCGCAAATGATTTCGTAACAATGTCATTAGCGACAGATAACGTCAAGCATACTACGAACCCTAATTTGTGGGATTTGAAGAAACTTACCTGGGCATCGCTCGCGATTGGAGCATTTCTGATTTTCGAGGGTGCAATAGGAATACTATTAGGCGTAAATTATTTCCATCTCAGCTGGCTAGAGTTACGTACGTTCGCGCTGCTGATCTTAATCTTCACAAGTCAATTCAGAGTATTAATTGTACGAGAAAGAAATCATTTCTGGTCCTCGCGCCCAGGAAAAGCATTGATAGCATCAACGTCAACTGCGTTGTTGGTGTTTGTCATTCTGGGAGTGTATGGTTTCATTATACCGGCGATTCCGTCATTCGCTGTAGTTGGGGCATTTCTGTTTTCCTTACTCTTCACGTTAGGACTTGATTTTCCGAAATACTATATCTTCAAACATTTCGGATTATAATATGATCGTCAGAATCTGTGCTGTATCTTCGTAATTAGTGACCCAGTGATATGCTAACGTGATCCATTGCAATGTTAATTACGCGTTGGTCACTGGTATGAGTTTCTTTAACGTCAGGTCATAGTGTACTTTGATTCCTGCTTGTTCGAAGATTACTCCTACTGGGCAGGTTTTGAAGGTTAGTTTTAGGGCAGTTTGAACTTCCTGTTCTGTTCCTGTAGTTGCTATTTCTACGTGTCCTTTTACTTCGGTTACGGTGGATGCGTTCTTTGGTTTTTCAGCATTAAGTTCAATCTTCAATGAATCATAGGTTAATTTTCGCTTGGCTGCTACTATTTTGAAGATTGTTGTAGCGCATCCTGCCAGAGACATAATTGCTAATTCGAGTCCGGTTGGGCCCATGTCTTTGCCGCCCGACTCCGTTGGAAGATCCACTGTAACGCTGTGCCCTCTGCCATCGTCAAGTACACTCTTGTATCCTTCGACCCAGAGAGCGTTAGCTTTCATCAATAAGACGCTTCAAAACACGTTATCTCTGAAAGCGTTCAAATACGTTAGGAGTTACTTCCAAATATGGTTACGACAACTGTATCTTTGTGCTAGGACAATGTGGAGGTAAATCTCGGTAATGCGAAAATCGAAAATCGATAACGTTGTCGTCATTGAGGAGACAGCTATTACGGTGCGAGGTTACCGTCGGCGAACAACAGTACCTCATGGTGTTTTCAAGTTCTTGGGCCTAAAACATGGAGATACGATTCGATGGACCGCCATGAATGACGGAACAGTCTTTGTGATCAAGCGTAAGGGATCGAACGCAAATAAGTAAAAGTGTTCGTCCTCATTCAGCTGTTCGGTTTCAATTAATTCTTTGTTTCCCTATCGAACAACATACTCACCTCTCACAGGTGGACCGTGGGATTTCAGCACCAGTTTACTAGTGCGTGACTCGAGTGTTGCAGGCAGAAGTACCCTCCCATCCCTGGTTGAAAACCGCTTGAATTCCTGCGTCGTTTGGTTGTTCCGTCCAGAATCTGATCTTTCGCGTTTCCTAAATGCAGCAACTTTTCGCGGTTATATAACGTAAGGTAATCGTGATCGATCCTAGGATAGCGACGAGCAATAGAAGATCGATAAGCAAGCGTCTAGGATTTACATGGTTCTCTTAGAGAGTGTTATAGCGATAGGCAGTAAGATCATGCTGCTCACAAGAAGTATGAGTAAATCGGTAACAACAGCCCTGTTTAATCCTATGCCTAAGTAAATAATTCTACGAAGCGCGTCATTACCATACGTCCATGGGAGAGAGTTTGCGATTCTAATTCCGCCTGGCGCAAGCAGCAGCGGTGATGACGTTGTGCCGGCTAGGCTGAAAAGCGGGAAGGTCATGGCTATTTCAAGAATTGTTAACGTCGAGGATCTCCGAACCCGGGAAGTTATGACTAAACCCAACGAAATCGTGAATATTGCAATAAGTGTCGTAGTCAAGAAAACTAAGAACAGACTCCCGCGAACTACAAGACCATCAAGCCTGAAAATCATAAGCATCAGTGCGGTGCGAATAATTGTAAGCACAACTGTTGCTGCCATCTTACCGCTGTAGATCGCCAGCAAACTTACTGGGGAGAGAATGAGGCGTGGAAACGTTCCACGTTCCCGCTCTCGAGTGATTGCATTCGCAATATCGTCGAAAGCACCCAAGATAATAATCAATCCTAAGAACCCGGGCAGAATTACATTGCCGGTTTGCGGTAGACCAGAAATCGGTCTAGTGATAATTGCTACCGGCGCTATCCTAACTCCAAGACTTGTTATCTCCCCAAGCCGTGACTCTTGCAGTAGATTCTGTGCTGCAGCATTCACGGCGGCAGAGGCGACTGACGAAGTTGACGGTTTCGAATTATCCATCTGTATGGTGATATATGCATCTCCATGCGCGACAGCGTTGGCGAAACCCTGCGGAATGACGACTGCTCCTTCGGCCCCCCCTGATCTTACCACTTGGAATGCTTGTTCCTCCGTGTCCAAATACTGAGTGACAACTATGTCATTTGAAGCAGCTAGAAGCCTACTGAGTTCCTTTGACGTTGGAGTTTGATCCAAATCTGCGACAACTATCGGAATGGTATGTGGTGTTATTGGAGAGAGTGCTGTTGAGATGACGATAAAGTTGCTAATCAGTATTATTGGGAACATGATCGTCAATAATAGCGAGATCGGGTCTCGACGTAACTGTTTTAGTTCCTTGGCAGCTATTACGGCTACGTCGTTGACAAATGATTTCATGTTGCAAGCCTTTCTTTGAACTTCGCAAACATGATTAGGGAAATAATGTAGAAACAGACCGTAGTGCCTACAATTATCTGTATGTCTGTCGTAAGCGAAAATATTGATCTGCCTACCAAAATCGTCTGACGCAGAGCATCAAAACCGTAGGTGAACGGAAGATTAGTGGCAACCACCTGCGCGACACCTGGCAGCAGGTCCTTGTCTACGACTAATCCGCTGAAAGCAAACAATGAAAGGACTAGAAAGAACTCCATAATGACAACGGTTCGTGCTGACATCTTCAAGGACGATACAACGAAACCTAATCCCATCGTCAGCAGAGCAAGAAGCAGAGAAAGCGCCAGAATTGTCTCTAAACCCGCGTTAGGACTGGCATGATACACAAAGATCGCCACTCCTACAACTATGAAGGTGCGAGCAGTAGCTAGAACGAGATCGAACATTGTCTTCCCAAGCAACAGAGCAACAGTCTTGATTGGACTTACTATCATCCGCGCGAACGTTCCGTCCTCACGATCACGTGCGAGCCCTCCGGCTATTTCATAGAAGCATGAGAAAATTTGAACGATACCAAGAATTATTGTAAGACCATTGTCGAATGTTGGGAAGATGATGCTCTTGTCTACTACTAGGATTGGGCCAATGGATTCTCTTAGAGGTGGAGTTAGTACTGGTTGAAATCCAAGGTTTGGATTGAAAGTCTGAGCGTATTCTGTCAAGGAAGCTTGGATTTGGGAGGTTAAATTCGGCTCGCTATCATCAGTGTAAAGTATGATTGAGGCCTGATATCCATTCTCTAAGTTATTTTGAAAACCAAAAGGCACAACAATAACGGCGTAGATCTTCTCAGAGCCTAACTCCGCGATGGCTGCTTGTGCATTATTCATTTGTATGAACTTATGAAAATCTTCGGAATTGTGTAGTGTCTGATAGAAATGGAACGAAGCAGGCGTATTGTCTTGATCAACGAATGCAATGGGGATGTTAGCGATTGGATAGTATTGCTTGCCTGCGCTTCCTCTTCCCGCGCCA
>DASQZS010000005.1:0-4391 GCA_035638535.1 Candidatus Acidiferrum sp. | reverse complement strand
CTCTCGCTGCATTAAATAGAGTTTGAAATGAATCTTGATTGTGGGAAGAAACAGTGAATGTTCTAGGTGTTTCTGGTAGCCTACGGAAAGGGTCCTTTAACACAGGCCTTCTTCGTGCGGCAGTCGAACTCGCTCCGCGAGATATGAAAGTGCAAATTTTTGATCTTTCACCCATTCCGCTATACAATGAGGACGTTCGGGCACTTGGATTTCCTGAACCAGTTAAGGAGTTCCGAGATCGAATAGCTTCCGCGGACGCTCTATTAATTGCGACTCCAGAATACAACCATTCCATCTCCGGCGTTCTCAAGAATGCCATCGATTGGGCCTCACGTCCACCCGGCCCACCCCTTCTCGATAAGCCTGTGGCAATCATGGGAGCGAGTCCGGGAAACTTCGGCAGTGTCCGCGCTCAGTCGCATTTGCGTTTAATTTGTGACGCTCTCATGCGTCCCGTTGCTAGACCCGAAGTCATCGTGATGAAGGCTCAAGAGAAATTTGACGCCGACGGAAAGCTGGTTGATGAGACTACTCGAGGAATCGTGAAAGAATTGCTGATCGCGCTAGCAGAGTGGACCAGACTACTCAGTCGGGGATCCCTAGATAGTGAGTGAGATTAAGAACTTCTTATGACTGCAAAATTCTAAATCCACCATCGAATCGATCTCCTTAGCGATGAAGGCTACGATAAATGGCTGATACGTCGCCGAAGGATCATCCGTTCCCAACCAGTGTCAAGATTGTCTTGGCCTGTGTTCTAATTGTATTAATTGTTGCCGGAGCGAGTTTCGAGTATTCGCGCCCTCTACAATCGGGAATGGCTACGACTACTACGGGCGTTACTCAGGGTCCGGTAATTGTGACTACGACTGCGCAGGAAGTTAGTGGGTTGTTGCAGTTTAATTCGAGCATCGGTTTTAGTGGCGTCGGCAACTCTCAGTACAGTGTCGTCTTTAATCATCCCGCAAACGTCGTAATCACATTATGCGTCATGAGCCAATACAATTTACCTAGCAGTGTGACTGCATCGGGAGCAGCATCAGGTACGTTCAATCTCTTAGGTAGCCAATCTACAAGCGCACTAAACCAATCCCCGTACGGTTTATGGAAATGGATCAGCGAAAACACATCAGACGTGATTACAGTAAATTATCCGTCAGAGGACAACATGGTACTTGCAGCTATGGCGTTTACTGGTCGTGGGGCCACAACAGGAATAGAAAACTATTCAGCGGGTGGCTGGTCATCCATAAACCCGTTCTCAGTCACGGAAGGCTCCGGAAATATCGCTGGAAGAATGAACAGTTACTTCGCACTCACATTCAACGATCAATCAGGCACAACCCCAGACATCGCGTTAGACGGCCAAATAATCCCAGTCGGAGGGTTTAGACAGTCACAGAACGGATCAAGATTGATGACTATTAGGATTGGTTACATTCCTGACGATAACATGACGATCATAACTCAATACCGTTCGATTGATGCAGCCGTCGGCGCAGTCGCATTCGTGGGAATAGATCCAAAATAAATTCAGTCATGCACTAGTGCTCTCAGTAGTTCGTTCGATGGTTTGAGATTTGAAAAAACCCAAGTCGCATGTGCCTGAGATAACTGCTCCAATGAGAATACGCCGCTAGCGATCCCGATCGAAGTAGCCTTACCCGCATTGGCTGCGCTGATATCTCTCGGTGTGTCACCAACAATCATCACGTTCTTGCGATTTGACAGGTTATAGTTCGCCACGCAAGTCCTCACAGCATCTTCAACCAGGCGGGTGCGGTCAAAATAATTGTCAGCACAGAAACATTCAGCGAAATATGAATCGATTCCCGTGACCCTCAATTTCTCGGTGGCGACTGCTGAAAGGTTGCCGGTGAGCACTCCTAGAATATGGTTTTGTGATTTTGTAAGAATGCGCAACAGTTCTTCAACTCCTTCGTTTAGTACGGGTCTCTTTTCCATGTCGCGATAAATCTCGCCCATTCGCGTGAGAACTTTGGGGAGGAAGTATTTGGCCTTCTCGTCATCTAAGCCGGTCTCAGCCAGAAGGATCTTGCAAATCTGAGGATCTACCATGCCGGCAAAACGCGATGGGATTACCAATGGCTCCATGCCGACGACGTCATGTATGGTTTTGACATAACGTCGTCTTTCATCCTCTTCAGCCGTGGAGCTAGAGATTAGCGTCCCATCAATATCGAACAGAACTATATGCGCGACCAATTAGATCTGCCGTCTCTGGAGGGATGACCGAGTAGATATGCGTACGTATGTCCGGCGAGACCTGCGTTAAATATCCGTCCTCCAGCAAGCAGTTACTATGGAACTTTCCTTTCGATCAAAGATTTTGCTCGAATTTTTGCTGGCGTTGATGCCGTAACCGTTTAGGTCTTACTTACAAACGTGGTTGTAGTAGAGATCGTGGTTCCTGTTCTGCTGACGTAAGTGGTGTTGCGCATCGTACGAGTACTCAACACCGTGAACGCAACTCAACTGGCCTAGCAACCTAAGAAAAGTTACGGATCCATGGTATCAACAACCTTCGTAGGGGTGGCACTCACTATTTTATCAATGTAGTACGGCTTGTTGTCAGTTATGTGCTGAATGATTTCATCACGTTTCGCCATTAGCTCGGCTTTGATCTTCATTAGATTAATCCTGTCAGGTAGGCCTTCCTTCGAATTCATAGTGACATCCAACTGCTCTACTTCATAGTCAAACAATTTGGCGATGATCTGTATTAGGTGCTTCAATTTTTCGTCATCCGTTCCTGTTTCAAGTTCGCCTACATGGTCGTAGATCGTACCCGTTACATGTTCATCATCGTACTCCAACAATTCTTGAGGTGTAAACAATTATTATCTCCGGCCGAAAGTTACCTCATACCTAATGCTGTTCATTCTATTCTAACAGTGAGCTATTAACGGTAGTTGATGGTAGCCCGGGGGAGATTCGAATTCGGGTTTGTGTTTGTTCTCCCGTCGGCAGGTCTCTCCTCGGTGAGGGGATCCAGAGCCGTCTATTGGCTGATTTCTGGCGCCAATGCTATGCTTAGTCCCACTGAAGGGTTTGACCACTACACCACCGGGCTACGCGAGCAAGCCTCAGAAGCTGATGTATCTTAACGTTTCGTTGCGTTCACGGATTAATGTCGATTACCGAACTAAAGCTAGAATAGTGACGCAATTCTTCAGAGGATTCATGAAACGGAATGATCCTCCGGCTTCACTAAAGTTGATCACTACCGCAATCAACGCGGCATTGTATGCCGGGTTGGGAGCGTTGTGGGTGTTCTTTCCGATAACGGTTTTTGGGGTAAGGCTTTGGCCACAGGTCTTCGTTCCAGCCGTATTCGCTGTTCTCTTCGGACCGTGGACTGGAGGGGTAGGAGCAGCAATTGGGATTTTCATTGGTGACGTCTTGTATGGTCATCATGACGCAGTCCTAAGTTTGCTGGTGGGTGTTCCGTCGAATTTCATTGGCTTTTTCGTGCTGGGCTCGCTGATGCGTAAACGTCAGTCGGCTTGGGTGGAACGGATTCTCCTCGTAGTTAGCCTCGTCATCCCGATCGGGTTAGCGGCTTACGGAGTATTCATTGTAGCGGGCGTTAGCAGTTCGGGATTCGTTATTGGTTTGATCGGTTTGCTCGTGATTGTGACAATAGTGGGTATGCGAGTGTTAAACCGTAAGTGGGCGAATTTTGAGGTCGCTGCGTCAATAGGTTTGGGTCTCGGTAGTGTGATTATTGGGCTAGGGATCGTTGGGTATAGCTCGCTATTTGCTCTCCCTGCTGTGTTGGGATTAGGGACCAAGGCCTTGCCGACTACTTTCATATACGCGACGACAACTTTCACTTACCTTTCAGAGATACCCTTCCTAATTTTGCTCACTCCGCCGATCGTTTCGGCCTGTCGATCTGCGTTCCCAAGCTTACATTTCAGTCAAGAGTAAGGTGACGATCTTGCGCAGGGCTGAAGCATTTTGTCCTGCAGGAATTTCGAGTTTCTTCGAAATTTGCGACACCGACGCGACGGGCAGAAGATTGACGGATCTTGAACGGATTGGTTCGCGTGGTGGAGGCTTCCGGATAGGTCGTGGGGTGCGCGCTAGGGTCTCAGCGTCGGTTTCTAACAAATCTCGAATCGATGTGCGCATCAACTCACGAAGATCTGACGCTAATACTACTCGTTCAGCACTCACGCAGCTCCTCAAGCGTTCCGGCTCTAAGTATGACGTGCGAGTCGAGGTTACGGCTCGAGTGCCGATTGCTGCGGGCTTTGGGACTAGTGCAGCGGGTACGCTTGCGTCATGTCTTGCGTTAGCTGACTTGGCTAAGATACCGGTAACCTTCAGCGAGTTGGGAAGGATCGCTCATGTCGCGGAGGTTC
>DASQZS010000004.1:0-4127 GCA_035638535.1 Candidatus Acidiferrum sp. | reverse complement strand
CTGGAGCTACATGTACTACTTCAGTGGTCATCAATATTCACTCGTACAGAACGAGCTGATCAGTATCTGCTCAAACGCGAAACTCGATGATGTGCCCTACCAGGTGGTTGACTTCTTCCAAAAGAAAGGCCATCTCGTCATTTACGTGATGACAAACCGACTACAGTAAATCCGCGGTAATTTCACTTTCCTTGGTTAAATACCTGGTCAGTTATATTTTCGTCAGATAGTCATGGCATTTCATAATCTTAGGCAACTGGACCGACCAGGGCGTTCGCAATCCGAAGGACGTGTCGAAACAGGTTGAGGCTTCAAAACAAATGTTGGAACAGACGGGTGGAAAACAGCAAGTGTACTTCACCATGGGTGAGTATGATTTCGTAGTGATCGCCGAAACTCCCAACGACGAGGCCGTGGCGAAGTTTCTTCTCTCCGTCGGAAAACAAGGCAATGTTCGAACTAAGACTTTGAAAGCTTGGACTGATGCCGACGCCGCAAAAATCTTAACCCAACTTCAATAGCAAACACAAATCCTTACTCGCACCTTCCCAAACCGCGACGTCCATATACAGACTTGCAACTCTCTAGTGTACCTTGTGAAGACTATTTCAGCGTCTCTTCAAAAGCATGAAACCAAGAAGGATGTTGGGCTGCGTAATCGACTAATTGCGTAACTCGGTCTAGAGTACTCTTGTGGACATGATGCTCGATTCCCTCCGCGTCAGCCTTCGCAATTCTCTCATCGACATGGAGGATGCGAAGGAACTTTAGGATAGTCAGATGCCTCTGTTGAACAGATTTAGCTAGGCGCTCTCCGCTAGCGGTGAGAATTAGGCCTCGGTAGCGCTCGTAGACAATGAGGCCCATCGTATGTAATTTCTGAAGCATGACGGTAACGCTTGAAGACTTTACACCGAGACGTTTAGCAATGTCCGCCGACCTGGCGTAGCCTTTCTTCTGTATTAGTTCGTAAACGACTTCCAAGTAATCCTCGACACGCGTAAGATCTGAAGCAGGGTTAGGTCGCGATACCAGAACTACCGTATTCTTTGCCGGATTGCTCATACGTTTCACCAAGTCTGTCGCGTCTCATAACTATCATACCGTTCCTAATATACTGCTTCATGAAATAAACGCATGATAATAGTCCAGTCTTTAAATATTAGAGGAGACTAACTTTCATATGTGCTTCCAAATAGTCCAAGGATTTTCGCTGGCGATCGGTTCTTTTGGCGGTGACAGACTCTCCATCTAGGCTAGGTGCGGTTAGGGCCGCTTTGAGGAGTTCTGCGGCAACTGGTTTCATTCGCTATATTGGTCCGGCTCTGATTGTTAGCACGGCTTACATTGATCCGGGGAATTTTGGGACGGATATTTCAGGAGGAGCACAGTTCGCTTACCAACTTCTATGGGTCGTTTGGCTTGCGAACATCATGGCTATGGTTCTCCAATACCTTTCCGGTAAGTTGGGCCTTGCGACAAGTCTTTCTCTCGCAGAGATAATTCGCGGGAAGTTGAAGACCAAGTGGAAGATCGTACCTTATTGGTTGGCTTGCGAAATCTTCGCTGTATTTACGGACCTGGCGGAATTTCTCGGAGTCACAATCGGTCTGTATCTGCTTTTCGGCATCCCGCTAATCATATCGGCGTTGATATCCGCCTTCGACATCGTAATCATATTCCTTCTGACAGGGAGTAAGTTTCGGCGGATGGAGCTCATCATAGCAAATTTCGTTACCGTGATCGGTTTAGGGTATCTTTACGAAGTCTTCATAACTAAACCGAACCCGGTTCCGATTGTGGTGGGCTCGGTTCTACCATTAATTCCGGGCACGGGTGCGGCAGTGATTTGTGTTGGTGTTATTGGCGCAACTGTCATGCCGCACGCCCTTGTGTTGCATTCCTACCTGGCTAAAAATAAACTCCAGGAAGGGGATTTGAACGAGCGGAGAAGATTGCTTCGGTATCATCGGAATGAGACGTTATCCATGCTAACCATGGCTGGGTGCGTTAATGCAGCGATTTTGATCATGGCATCTGCGGCCTTCAACACGCACGGAATCCAAGTGGCCACAATTCAACAGGCATATTGGACACTGCTGCCCCTCTTCGGATTTCTAGCAGGTACTGTTTTTGCTATAACCCTTCTATGCTCCGGTTGGTCATCCTCCTGCTGTGGAGTTCTGGCTGGGCAGGCTATCCTCGAAGGCATGTTGGGAAGTCACATCAATCCTTGGGTCAGAAGGATCATAATCCGAGTCATCAATGTCGCACCCACGACGGTAATGATCGTGTTGGGATTTAATCCGCTGGCCCTTCTAGTCTACAGTCAAGTTGTCCTTAGCTTCCTAATACCGCTCCCTCTGATTCCACTGATAATCTTCACGATGGACAGGAAGCTGATGGGCGTCTTCGTCAACCGAAAATCACTCACGGCAGTAGCACTCCTCTTCTGCGGAATCATTATTGCATTTAACATCTACATCTTAGTTCTCACACTCTGACCGGTTGGTAACAGTAAGATTTGAGGCGTTTCGCAACATTAACGTGACCTTGAGCAATCAGCCATTTAGTATACGCATGGTTGCTTCCGGATAACGTTCTCCGGCAGCGGCTCCTGGAGGCATCGTTTCGTCTATTCTGCGGAGATCCTCTGACGTTAGTCTCACGTCAACCGCGGCTACGTTTTCTTCTAGATACTTTCTTCGTTTGGTGCCTGGTATAGGAACGATGTGTTCACTCTTGGTCAGCGTCCAGGCCAGAGCAAGCTGAGAGGACGTACATCCTTTTTCTTGAGCAATCGTTTCAATGCGTCGAATCAACTCTAGATTTTTCGGTAGAGTGTCTTGTTGGAAGCGTGGTGCGCTACGGCGCCAATCATTTTCTGGTAATTCTGCCAGGTTTTTGATTTGGCCGGTTAGGAAACCGCGCCCAAGAGGGCTGTATGCAACGAAAGTGACGCCGAGGTCCCGACAGGTGTTGAGCAGCTCATGCTCTGGATCCCGACTCCAAAGCGAATACTCAGTCTGCAGAGCCGCGATAGGATGGATGGCATTTGCACGACGCAGTGTTTGAGGTGAAGCTTCTGAAAGGCCCAAGTATCTAACTTTACCCTCCTTGACGAGTTGTGCCATTGCCCTAACGGTTTCTTCGATTGGAGTATTTGGGTCAACTCGATGTTGATAATAGAGATCGATTGTTTTTACGCCGAGACGGCGAAGGCTTGCCTCGCAGCAGGAACGGACATACTCTGGTTTTCCGTTTACTCCACGGAGGTTCGGATTTGTTTCACTGCGGACGATTCCGAACTTCGTGGCCAAAATAACTTCATCACGCCTATCGCGGATAGCACGCCCTACAAGTGCCTCATTCGTAAAAGGGCCGTAGATATCAGCGGTGTCAAGAAAATTCACTCCAAGATCAAGGGCTCGATGAATTGTAGCGATCGATTCATCATCATCACGTTTACCGTAAAATTCGGACATGCCCATACAACCTAATCCGATAGCCGAGACTTTCAAACCAGATTTACCTAACTCTCGCATCTTCATGTTGCAACGCCGCCTACTCCATTTCCTGACTATCCTTATTCTTTTCGCTTGTCCGTTTTGGATCAATTCGGACCGCAAGTTATCGGCGATACGTGGTAGCGGAGATGACGGAATCGATTAAATCCATCACGAGGTGATTCAGAAGGGTGAGGCTTGGCATAATTTTTCTTATCGGATGGAGGACTGATTTGGTTTGAGTAACGAACGAATAAACTTGGATAAGGATCGGTTGTATTTTGGTATCATAGCAGGTCTTACGATTACCGTGATCGTGCTCGCGGCCGTATTAGGTGCGGGGTTTAATTCCCGTACAGTCTTCGTGACGCAGAATAATTATGTCACTGCTACGAGCACGGTGACGGAGAGCGTATGGTCAATCGTCACTCAATCGCAAATGCAGTTCTCTGTTAGCACGGCTACTAATGTTGTTGGGCCTCCGGTCGGGGGTAATTATCAAATGCCCAACTTGAGTAATCCAGCTTGTCAGTATCCCTTCAACCCTTACGGTTGCAACGAGGGACCTCCGGTAACGATCACGGGTTCCCTTTCAACCAGCGGATCCTGCACATTCCTCTC
>DASQZS010000003.1:0-5627 GCA_035638535.1 Candidatus Acidiferrum sp. | reverse complement strand
CGTCTTTGAATTGGACTTCGCCGTTGTAGTAAACGCCTTCGCGTAATGGTACGGGTCTCCATTCGGTTGTGATTGGTTTTGCGTTCAACCATTTCGCCATTTCAGCAGCATTCTTTATTGTGGCGCTTAACGCGATAACTTGTATGTTCGGATTTATCTCAAGCAGCCTAGTCAGAACAACCTCCAGCGTTGGTCCTCTATCGGCTTCGGTGATCAGGTGTACTTCGTCGACGACAACCACTGACACTTCAGAGATCCAGGGGGATCGATGACGTAGCAGTGAATCTGCTTTCTCGTTTGTGGAAATGATAACATCGAAATTTGATAGATAGATATCAGAGCTATCATAATCTCCGCTGGTAACCGCCACCCTCACCAGATTCCCCGGATGTTTTTCGATTGAAGTGTATTTTTGAAAGTCTTCATATTTCTCGCTAGTAAGTGCTCGGAGTGGCGTTAGGTAAAGCGCTCTCCCTCCTCTCTCCATGATGGCTTTCATGATGACTAGTTCTGCTAGAAGCGTCTTGCCGGATGCGGTTGGGCTTGCCAAAACGATGTTCTTTCCATCTAACGCTCCTGCTTTGATGGCGTCTTCTTGTGGCGGGTAGAGCGTCTCGTACCCGGCACGAGCAAGTACGCTCTTAACTGAATCCGCGATAGGCAGTTCGTCGATGCGTAGGCCCAAATTGGGTCAGCTACGCGGCGGTTCGTTTCAGGTGGCCAGGTTTAGGAGAGTAGATTATTCCTTCCCTCATCAATTGGTCGACGAGTCGTCTTGCCTCATCATCCGTTATGTCTACTTTTCTTGAAAGTGCTTGGTATAGGGTTGCATCTTCAACGATTCCCAGTTGTTTCTCTAAGTCAGCGAAAGTGCTTAAGACAACTTGCATCTTGTCGCGTAGACTCTTAGGCTTCCCGGTCATAATGACATCGATGTCCATCTTCCCGGTTGCCATATCGATTCCGACGTCTTGAAGTGAGAGTGTCATCAACCGAATTATTGCTCGTGCATCTTCTACTTCAACTTTGGTTCGCAGGAAACTCTTGGCACGAGCTTCTGAAAGTCTGACCAATGCTTCGAGTTGTCGTGGGGTTATCGCGACGGGTGATTCGGTTGATCCTGACATGGCACGCATCTTCAGGTAGTATTGACGTATTTCTATTACGACCTCTTCGGTCAATTCAGGGTCGATTCGTTTTGCGTAGGCGATGTATTTGCGAAGCATTTCAGGTGACATCGGTGGTTCTTCAGGTGTCGTCTTCAATCTGTGGAGCGTGAGAATGTGTTCTGACATTTTACTGTCTGAATCAGGTTCGGGAACATCTTTCATGATGAAGAGGAGATCAAAACGTGAGAGAAGTGTTACGGGGAGATTGATGTTATCTGTGATGTTTCTGTACGGGTCGTATCTGCCTAAGCTTGGGTTTGCGGCAGCGAGGACGGCTGCTCTGGCGTTGAGGGTTGCAACTATTCCGCCCTTAGCAATACTAACCGTATGCTGTTCGAGTGCCTCATGAATCGCAACTCGGTCTTCAGGGCGCATCTTATCGATTTCGTCGATACATGCAACGCCTTTGTCAGCGAGCACTAACGCTCCTGCCTCTAGGACCATTCCGCCTGACTTCTCACGCACAACCGCTGCCGTAAGACCTGCGGCTGTTGTTCCTCGGCCGCTGGTGTATAATCCTCGGGGAGCGATTCGTGAAACGTACTGAAGCAGCTGACTTTTTGCGGTTCCAGGGTCGCCGACCAGAAGTACATTGATTTCGCTTCGGATCGTAACCCCGTCTGGCAGTTTCTTCTGAACTCCACTAAACAGTAGGTATAGGACTGCTTCCTTCATGTCTCCGTAACCGTATATTGATGGTGCCAGCGACGCGATCAGTTTTCTGTGTATAAATGGGTCTTTAGCTAACTGACGAATTTGTCGTTCATCGTCAGGGGTTATCTCAACGACTTCTATTTCTTTACCCATTACTTCAGCAAAGTTAGCGTCAAGGAAGAGGTCAAATGTGCGTAATCTGGCCTTTGCGCCAATGAACTCCTGTTGAGCTCTTGCTATTCCGGTTATGGCAACTCGGTCGCCTGGTCTAGCGGCATCTACGAGGTCTTCGAGAAGTTTAACGTCCATTGCTCGAGGTAATTGACCCGGTGGCAAGTCTTCAGGTCTTTCCTGGATACGTATCTCTTGTGAGTTCATGAATGTTGATTGTTTCTCCAGGAATTCGAATATTTTCGATCGGCAGTGTGCGCAGACTCCCGGTCCTCGCATGAGTCTTCCTGCCTGCTCGACGTAACTCATCGCGTTACATTTTTTGCATTGGAAGGCCGCTTTGATCAGCAAGGGTTTGACTGACGTGGATCGTACTATGATGCCGTCAATGGAGAGTAGTTTTCCGATGCTCTCTGAACCGATCTTGCGCAGCAAATTCTTCTCAGGAAGTCTCTTGAATCTGATACGGAGACGTTTCACCAGCTCAGCATATTCAGGGTCTTCAATCTTGAGCTGGGCCCAAGCACTTCGATCAAGATACTCAAGGTATTCGTCAGGTTTCTCAAGTATGAGACGTGCGAGATCCGGGTCGAAGGTTATGAGATCCTCAAAGTCAACTACGATTGATCTTGAGCCAGCTAACGCGGCATGACCAAGCCGTTTTCTATACTTGTACTCCTCGTCGGCTATGTAGGAGCGGAGAAATTCTTGGAAGCGTTCCTCTGGATTTTGCTGAGTCGTTTGCGTTGCAGTCAAGCTTTCAAATCCTGACCGAATATTTTTGCTTTCCACTCTTCAATCGTACCGTTAAGCATACGATAGAGTGATCTTTCTTCGAACGTTAAACCTTGAATTAACTCCTCGGAGGGAGTCGGGGATGCGGCAATCGAAACAATTTTCCTGACTCGGCAGCTGATGATATCTCTTACCAGCGTTTCCGTTTTCTCTAATTCGCGTAGTTTTATCTGGTCCTGTTTGCTCTGCTCCTTTAGAGCTCTTAGATGTCGTCGCATGATGCAGTAGTAATTTCCGGGCAGTGAAGGAAGTTGCCTGGACGAGGGAATCGTTTCTCGCCAGTGCATCTTGGAAAGCGAGTTGTAAGTGATTATGTCTTCTTCGCGGAATCTCGCATATCCGAGTTGAACAAGCTCTCTCCCAACCCAGTATGGGACTTCGGTTTCCTGTCCTACTCGTGCTATTTTCAACTTAGGTGACCTTGGCGTTTCGGGAATCTCACGTGTCACTACCACTCTCACCTGTGAATTCTCAAAGTCGAAATCTATGTCGTCGACTGTGACGAGTGCTTCGGCCAAGGATAAATCACGAAGCGATACTCCACCTTCATGTTAATTTAAACTGATCCAGTCAAATGTTGAGTTCTATTTCGTCTAAATTTCCAATGGAGGGTCGAATCCATGTGGAGAGAGATGAGTGAAATTGAACTAGTGTTATTTCGTGTTCAAATTGGACCTGAAATGCTTTTGAATAGCGAAGCAGAGAAGAGCTGCACTGGAAATTACTTT
The DNA here is from genome assembly GCA_035638535.1 of Candidatus Acidiferrum sp. Classification (GTDB taxonomy): domain Archaea; phylum Thermoproteota; class Bathyarchaeia; order 40CM-2-53-6; family 40CM-2-53-6; genus FEN-987. The sequence goes on along the minus strand of DASQZS010000003.1, from coordinate 2,110 downwards.
CATTACTATGAGGTTTTCTGATGATTGAACCCGACTTAATGTGGATTGAGAAGTATCGACCAAAGAGGCTTGACGAAGTTGTGAATCAGAAGGAAACGGTCGGAGGTATCAAAGCGTTACTGAAGACGCCGGCAACCATGCCGCATCTACTCTTCTCCGGTCCTCCCGGTACAGGAAAGAGTACGACGGCGCTTTGCATTGGCCGTGAACTTATGGGTGACAACTTTAGGCAACTGGTTTTGGAGTTGAATGCGTCAGACGAACGCGGGATCGGCGTAGTGCGAGACAGGATTAAAGGGTTCTCGCAAATAATTCAAACCGCTCCCTCCGGCGTTCAGTTCGGCTTGGTTATGCTTGATGAATGCGACGAAATGACCAGAGACGCACAAACAGCTCTTAGAAGAATTATGGAAACCTCGTCCAGAACCTGCCGCTTCATCTTGATCTGCAATTATCAAAGCGGAATCATTGAGCCAATTCAAAGCCGCTGCTCAATATTCAGGTTTAGGCAACTGGAAGCACCTGAAGCTATCGGGTATCTAAAGCGAATCTGTACAGCGGAGAAAGTGGACGTGGATTCGGAGACGATAACCAGAATATACGACCTATCAGACGGCGACCTACGCAAGGCAGTGAATTATCTTCAGATCGCAGCTACCAGCTCAAAAGGCAAGTTAGATTCAGCAGCGTTGAACAAACTATTACCTCAAGAGGAAGCTCAAGCCATACAGGAAATGCTCACACTAGCAATTCAAGGAGAATTCATCAAATCTCGAGACGCCATGTACCAGTTGATGGGTAAACGTGGCATGAGCGGAAGAGAGATTATCCGAGCCGCAAATCGCGCAGTGAACCGCATGACCACGTTAGAAGCGAGTAAGCAAGCTCAGGCCGTTAGGATCCTCGGCGAATATGATTTCAGGTTGACTCAAGGTGCAAACGAGGATATCCAACTCAGCGCAATGCTCGCTCAACTCAGCCTACTGGGAGACAAGTAGGCAACATGCAACTCAGCATGGCTTGGGCTGAGAAATATCGACCCACCACAACCTCCACGCTAATCGGCAATGAAGAAGGGGTCTCAGAATTCAACAATTGGCTGCAGGCATGGAAGACAAAACGTAAGCCAAAGAAAGCCGTCCTGCTGGTGGGACCACCGGGAGTAGGAAAGACTTCACTCGTCCGAGCGTCCGCAAACGACAATCACTTTCGCATAGTCGAGATGAATGCGAGCGACGTAAGAACCGAGAAAACAATATTGAATATGCTTACCCCAGCCAGCACCTCCGTGACGCTAGACTCCTTTACCGTCGAACGATCGCACGGAAACATGATTCTCATCGATGAAGTAGACGGAGTTTTCGGACGAGAAGACCGCGGAGGACTCGGCGCCATACTCAAGATCATCGACGTGCTCACCGTGCCAATAGTCCTAACCGCAAACAATCTTCAGAACGAAAAATTCGAAGACCTCAAAAAAGCCTGCCAAGTCATCGAGCTCTTCCCCATACGCCCGCGACTCCTAGTTACACTACTCCAACATGTCTTCGAGCAGGAAGGAATCAAAAGCAACCTGGAACTCCTGGATGAACTGGCACGTAATGCTCACGGAGACCTAAGATCCGCCATAAACGATGCGCAATTAGCCGCAGCAGGAGCGCGACATCAATCAGCCCGTACTCAGCAGCTTGACGAGCAAGAAACGTTGAACAAACTCTTCACGAGTAACCGATTCACAGACTCACGAAAAGTGTTGAACGAGACCGAGTTGCCTCTATATCGTGACGAGCTGATGCTTCGAATACATGACCTTCTCCCGTACGTTTACACGTCAAACGAAAAGCTTCGAGATGCATATGACGCCCTATCTCGCGCCGACATTGCATATGGAAGAATCGGAGCAAACAGATCCCGGTCGCTAGCTCCTCCTCCATTCAACCTGCCCAGACGTGACACGGTCCCGGAATGGAGTTTACTACCCATCGCACTGAATGAGCTGGCTACCGCTGGACTCCTACTCGTCGATAACGATGTTGATCACGCAGTACAGATCGCCCCATACGTTTCCCAGAAAACTATCGAACGATACCAATATCGACTTTGGTCTATC
>DASQZS010000002.1:0-9883 GCA_035638535.1 Candidatus Acidiferrum sp. | reverse complement strand
GAATCGGCGTACCGCGTTACAGAAATCTGCGATTACCACGTCTGGATGGTTCGATTTCACTAGTGCACTGGCGACAAGAACTCCTTGGGCTCCAAGTTTCAAGGAAGCGTACACATCATCTCCAGTGCTCACTCCTGCTCCGCAAAGTATCTTCACCTCAGAGTTAACTCGTCTGATCTCTTTGACCGATTGCGTGACAACTTCAGGCTGCTCTTTCGAAACGGCACGTCCACTTCCGATTAATTCAGGCGGCTCGATGGCAACCATATCGGGACGGAGCACGGATACAGCTGAAGCTGAGTAAGCGTTGCCAGCGCATACGATGCTAGTAAGGCCTATTTCGCGTACGAGGCTTACTGCTTTTTCGAGATCTGCCAAACGAAGTAATCTCTCCGAATGGTTCAATAAACTGCCGGAGGCGCCAGCCGCTTTCACAGAATCCGCGAGCACATGTCCGGTAGAAGCTCCGGGCAGGACGGGATCGACGTGTTGCGCGAATACTGGAATTTCCACTTGCGCAGCTACGTGCGCGATATCGCAGAACTGCGGGGCAACAGCGACGTTCACTCCGATATCTCGTCCGATTTTTTCAATGGTACGAGATAATTCGACTGATTTCTTTCCTGTGGCTTCCAGGTATGTTTTGTAATTGATAAGGATCAATGGGTCAGACGTAACTAATGTCATATGTTCATTCACTTGTCCAGGTTCTGCTGCAGGCGTTCCGGAGTAATCTCACAATCCGCCTAAACAACGAGTCAGAACGTAATACTACTCCACGTCTTAAATATCGTTCTTCGCTCTCCGCGATGGTACGTTGTTCAAATGTGATGTTGCATTGATCGAGCAGAATTTAAGGCAGGCAGGTTTAGTTCTCGTGGAAATAGGAAGGTGCGCTTGTTAGTGGCAAAATCTAAACGTCGACGCGAAGTTGGAATGAATGCGTTCCTGAAAAATGGAAAAGGTATCTTTTTGGCCTATGACCAAGGTTTGGAGCATGGTCCATCTAAGGACTTCAACGACAAAAACGTCGATCCTGCATACATAATCGATATCGCTGAAAGGGGAGGATTCACTGGTTTAGTTCTCCAAAAAGGAACAGCTGAAAAGTACTATAACTGGAAAGTCCCGCTGATACTCAAACTAAATGGCAAAACCAGTCTACCGCAAGGTGAACCACTCGCTACTGCGATCTGTAGCGTAGAGCAAGCCATAGACTTAGGAGCGAAGGGTGTTGGTTATACCATCTATCTAGGTAGTGCCCATGAACACGTGATGCTGCAGGAATTTGGTCAGATCCAAGAACAAGCACACAGGCATGGAATTCCAACTATAGCATGGGTCTACCCAAGAGGCGCAGGCGTCAAAGATGACACCTCCAAAGAAATCGTCGCTTATGCAGCGAGAGCTGGATTAGAAGCTGGAGCCGATGCTGTTAAAATCAAATACACCGGCGACAGAGAAAGCTTCGCGTGGGCGGTCAAGTCAGCGGGGAAGGCGAAAGTCTTCATGTCAGGGGGCCCGAAGGCACCCAGTGACGAAGATTTCCTAGCACAAGTCAGAGGAGTCATGGATGCGGGAGCCACAGGACTTGCCGTTGGGCGAAATGTATGGCAACATGAGGACCCTATGAGAATCGCTGCTGCGTTGAAGGAAATTATCTTCAAGAGATCAACGGATTAACTTCAAGTGCTAGGCAAAACTCTTGAGAGGCCTCACACTAAAAGAAACTCTGGCTACCGAGGATCGTGATCTACAAAAACTAATCTTTCTACTGGCCGACCTAGGTTTAAGAATCGCGCGAGAAATCCCGCGTAGACTAGAAGCAACCAATAGCGTAAACGCCTACGGTGATAAGCAATTAGCGCTTGACGTCTGGTCGAACGAGCTCCTCGTTCACAAATTGCTAGGGAGCGGTCTAGTGAAGCAGCTCGCCTCAGAAGAGCTGGAAGAACCGTTAAGCAGCAGACGAGGCGAATATACTGTAGTAATTGATCCGCTCGATGGTTCCTCAAACATCACAACAAATAACCTCATGGGGACGATTGTGGGAATCTATCACGACAAACCTCTGCCTGCGCCCGGCAGGGATCTACTTGCCTCAATGTACTTCCTATATGGACCCTATCTTCAACTCGTTCTCGGTCGCCAGAAAGGAGTGAATATGCTAGTCGCAGCTGGACGACGAGCTGAAGGATATGAGAAATTCATTACAAGTGGAGAGCCACATCACTTCCCCAAAGAACCCACCGTCTACGGAATAGGCGGCGTGAGAGACAAATGGACGCCTAGAGTGCGCAGTTTCGCTGAGCTGATCGAAAAACGTAGACTCACATTGCGCTACGGAGGGTCACTAGTAGGAGACTTTACACAGGTACTGACCAAAGGCGGATTCTTCGCGTATCCCGAATTAGTCGACGCCCCCCTAGGGAAATATCGATTGAACTTCGAAGCTAACCCGATCGCTTTCATAACCGAAAAAGCAGGAGGAAAAGCGAGTACAGGTGCAGGCAGAATTCTAGATGTCGAACCAACAGATCTGGCTCAGAGAGTTCCAACGTATTTGGGGAATTCCGATTTAGTAACAGAATTTGATTCCCTGGCAAACTGAACGATCCCAGTTAACCAGGAAAGAAGTCACTGCGATGGATAACCAACTTAGACTATGGTTCGCTACAGATTAATTCATCCTTGAGACCTCAGAAAACGACAGTATGGCGATTGAGATGTGTGTAAAAATACTCGTTTGCGATCCTATACATCAAGATGGAATAACCCTTCTGATGAATACCGACGGATTCGAGGTGACGGAAAAACCAACGATAACCGCCACCGAACTTGAGCAGGAAATAGCAGCATATGACGCTGTAATTGTGCGAGGCCGCACTAAAATTACGGCCGAGGTTATCCAAAACGGAAAACGTCTGCGAATAATTGCTAGATCCGGAGTCGGATTGGACAATATTGATCTCGGATCTGCGAGAAAAAAGGGGGTTAAAGTGATAGCCACACCCGCGGCGCCCACAACAAGCGTAGCGGAACTTACAATCGGGCTCGTCCTCGCTATAATCAGGAAAATCTCGTACGCAGATAAAGCAATCAAAGATGGTCGATGGATAAAGAGCGAACTCATGGGTTCTGAATTGAAATCCAAAACGGTCGGAATAGTTGGAGCAGCTGGTCGTATAGGTTTAGAAGTCGCTCGAATCGCAGTGCAGGGATTTGGTGCGACGGTTGTCGGATACGACGTGATAGACTTCACGGAGAAAGCGCAGCAAGTAGGATTCACACCCATCAAGGACCTCGGACAGTTGCTCAATAGCTCTGACATAATATCCATTCACGTTCCCTACCTGCCCTCCACACATCACCTTATCAACGCTAAAGCCATCGGAGAGATGAAAAAAGGGTCAATCTTGATCAACCCATCGCGTGGTGATATAGTTGACGGCCAGGCATTGCTCGAAGCGCTTAAGTCAGGTAAACTTTCAGGGGCTGGATTAGATGTGTTCCACAAAGAACCACCATCCGACGAATGGGAAAAAGAATTAACGCGACTACCAAATGTCGTATGCACCGCACACATCGGCGCACAGACTTCTGAATGCCAAAGGCTCGAAAGCACTCAACTGGCCGAACAATTGATTGAAGCACTCAAAACCTAGTCACGTATAACAATCACGGGCGATCAAGACGGACGGCGGCTATGTGTGAAAATTGGAAGGAAAACCAGGACAGAAGCCAGGCAATTGGTGCGAACGCTAAGGCAACGGACGACCAATACTTTGAACTTTAAATACCGAACGTCAGTTTGGTTCGCTACCGTCAATAAAATGCGACGAGTCGTGTCAAATAATGCGTGCTAAGGCTTACATAATCTTCCTGGTCACGATCATTTCTCTATTCGTTATCCCCGTGCATGCTTCGGGGGTCACCATATCGGTACAGAACGGCCAATTCCAAATGAAGATGGTTCTTTCGCTGAACCAGAACATGACTACGTTACCCGCAACAACTCTCTCACTCGACGCGTCTCAGGACGGTTCCTTGCACTCCGCCTTCGCGAATGCCTTGCAGCAAGCAGATCCATCCGCTCAACTTTCAAGCCTAACGCTACAGATCACTTCAACGGCCAACTGGCTTAACATAACCGCGACGATGGGGGTTAGCGGTGTGAGTACTTTGGCTGGGGATGTAGCCACCTTCAACAGCACATGGAAATCCTTCAATGTGGCAACTGACTTGAGTGCCCAAAATTTGAGTTATAATACGGTGGGTAGCGTTTACCTTCGCCCTATTGTGGATTATTATGTGAATGCGAGCAATTATGAGTTGAAACCAAATGCTACAATTACTGCCGTCACGTTCTTTTCGAATGAAACATCAATCCCAGGGTATCGACTTGCCGATCAACTCGGGAACTTCACGCTTCTCGATTTCTCACCTCTGAATGTCCCGCTCGAGCAATGGAATAGAACCTACAACATACAGAATGGCACGACGAACTGGCGTTATACTCCGCCTCAAGCATTAGCGGTTTCAGTGAGCGGAACTCGTGGACTAAACAATACGTTCCAAATCTTCGCCAATTACGGCTACGACGCCGAAATAGTACTTCCTGGTGTGGCGCAGGGATCAGGCAACACGTTACAAGTTGACGTCGGCTCAGGTCATAGAGAGGAAGTCATGATTGCCGCAGTAATCTTCTTCATTGCTCTCGCCGTTGGTGTTCAGATACTTTTCCGGTCAAGGAGGCGCAAAGTAATCCTTGGACGACGCTAAACGTAGGTTAACCGTGTACTCTTTCGTTGCTGATCTTATCAAGCCATGTATGGTCGAATAGGTTCTTGAATTGCTCCTTCAGTATCGCCTTGTACATTGAAACCTCGTCTTCAGTCATGTATTGGAACATGTAGTCCCCTATGTAGGGCGAAGGTTCCCCGTCTCTTGTGATATACTCGATATGCATCAGGGGGTCTCCACGTTTGATAGTTATTGGTTGTCGATTGTTACTTAGGTTCACGAGTTCAAGCGCAAGCCGTCCCACGAATCCGCTGTGAACTTTAGCCGCGTTAAGAAACGATAGTCCCATCCGGCCATATTTGCTCTTCGCGGTGAGGTGTGCAACGAAATTGGGGGGAGTAAAAACAACCTCGTAAGATACGACGTTTCGGTGTTCTAGGTAGTGAAGTGTAGTTTCGTCGCGCACCGTCAGAACGTAACCGTCCCCATCCAGAAGCGCATAATCGAAGGGATAGATGCATTTGTACGACTGAATCAGTTTGCTAAGTATATCTCGTCCACTTATGCCCATTTCAAACCCATCCTATGAGCGCTCAGCAACTATTTTTGAATTAGCTTTCATTCATCGGATACGGTAGCCGTAAGAGTGGGAGAGAAATATTGCGTTCCGACCACATTCAAGGATTGCCCTGAAAGCGTGAGTTCGACTCCAACATTCTTCTCAGCCTGGACAGTGAAGTTGAGGTTAGCCGAGACCAGCGATGATTGCAACTGTAGCGTAGTACTATTCTTCCCGTAAACCCAGGTCACGTTAGCGATATCTATCCGTATCATATCGTAACTCGAGGCTGGGATCTGCCCGGTGCCGAGAATACTTGGCGAGTTTCCCATCGTAACAAGATCAACCGTTCTTGATTGATTTGCAATTAGTTCCCAACCCTGGTCTCCGCTTTGTCCAGCGCGGTGACCCGAGACGTCGGTAAGCGTTACGTAGACATGGTCTGCCAACGATATCTTCCCTGCTTTAATTGAAACTGCGATCGTTCCGGTTGCCAATGCAGGATAGACAACGATAACGAGCAAGACGATAACTCCAATCGCTGCGATTACTTGTTTCAAGTTCACGGTAAGTCAGCCTGCGACCTAATCTCTATCATATATTAAAAAGCAGAGTGCTCGGCGGCTCTCCCCTCGTTGTTGTAGGCCTGAGGGTACATTATCGAGCGTGAAGCTTCAAGGAACTGATATGATTCTTAGCGATGGCTTCCACTCAGGCCAAACGACATCCTAATGCTGTATGACGGACGGCATATTTGTTCCGTAACAAAACGAGGGGGCCAACTCTCACTCCACCAATTGTCGAGGAACCTTGGAGGCGCCTTCAAGCCCGTTTTCTGTCTAATTTGGACTTATGGGATTTTTGAAAGAAATTTTTTTCTGAATTTTTTCGAAATTCGCCAATTTATCTACCATCACGGTTCAGGGTCAATTTCCGGCCCACATTCGGTGCAGATTTCTGACGGAAATGCTTTCCGACGAAAATGAAGCGGGGTGGCGTTACGAAACGAATGTTTAAAGGTGTACGATTAGGCAAGGGGTTGGCTTTCATGATACAGGTTAACATTTCAATGACCAATGTTTCTGCAGAACGGCTCTGGGAAGTTGATCGTGCACTTCCGTCACAGGTTCAAATCGCGGTCAACATCAATATGCTGTCCATAGATCAGCGACCTGACAAGTCGCTAGAAGCCCCGTTTGTCTTCACGATAGCTTTCTCTCCACCGATCGCACAGATTAGCATAAAAGGCAAGGCAAAAATTACAGGCGACATTGCCGACACAACGAGGATTTATGAGGATCACAAGGCACAGAAGCCCCCTCCTGCGCAGCTAGTTCAAGCAGTGTCGAACTCTGCTATTGCCGACGCTATATTGATCTCTAGAAGCCTCAATATACCTCCACCATTGCCGCCTATTCCACAATCTCAACCACAAAGTGCTATCCCTAGCAAACCGGTTGACACTCGCTATACCGCTTGAGGTCCAATAAATTGGAGAGATCCTTAACTCTCCAATAAATTGGAGCGCTAAGAGATTTGTTTAGCGGATAGGTAATTGTCCCAGTAACTAGCCAAGTCTCTCAGACGGTTTGCAAACTGCACGCTCAACCTGGTCGGATCGTTGCGGTATTTCTTCTCTAGTAGCCCGCTACGGAGCATAGCCTTGTAGGTATCGCTGAGAGTTTGAGCGCTTACTTTGATCCGCTCGATGACTCTGAAGTGGAGATCTCTCAAATACATAGGGCGTTTTTCTTCAACGAGGATCTGAATGATTGCCTTTGCTACTCCTTGCTTCTTTATGCTATGCGGAAATAGTATTGAGCAAAAAATATCCAGATCAACTATTTGGCTCAAAGAAGAGTGCCGATCTATTTTCGGGAAGACCCAAACCCAACGTTTCTGGCGTTCAGCATAGTAATCCTCCCTAGGTATTCGCCCGATTTTCGGACGCATGAAAACAGTAACTTGCTTTGCTTTGGTCGCCATTTCTATTCCTTGGATCGATTAAGAATCGGAGTGAAATCGATTCAGGGCACGAAGCCCACTAGATTCATGCGGTTGTCTTTATCCGATTTGCTCAAACAAAGCAATTCTGATACGCTTTGGGATAGGCAGGTTTTTCGTAGTCACCAACAATCTCTTATCAGTATCAGAATCTGCCTTTCCCTGCGGTAAATCATCTAGACTACGGATGCAGGGCTTCAAGGAAGAGCTGAATTCTAATGCACATAAGAATTCAGCCCGATCCGCCTAACGATCGCAATGTCGGCTTTTCTAGGCCAAAACCCCGGGGGTCTCGAACGCTTTTCTCCAGGACAAACGCACCAGCAAACTAGTCTCCGGCTTCCAGAAGCAACTTCTGCGTTGGAATCACGAGGACGAAGTGGCTATAGGACAAATGAGCCTGATTAATCTAAAACTCCAAAAAACGTCATTGATTGAGTCTGCTTAACGAATTTTCGAATTATCCGCCCGTTTTTATTACCAAACGATCGAGACCTGGACTGACCGTACGCCCATCCAGTTGATGCAAATTCGAACGTCTTGCGATCGATCAGGCCGAGACCACGTAGTCAAAATTTCTTAGATCACATTGAGATGCCAGTACGTCGGTTGAAGCAATCCAAGGGCCACGATGTGCCGCTCCATTTAATTGGAGCGTCGAGTCTTCGGCGAAAATGCGAATAATGGGCAAGGTAAGCGTTCGGGTTCAAAATATGACTGAATCCATGACGGAATGTGAATTCAGGTTCACATGCCGTCTCATTTTCTGACGGAAAGCATGATGGCGAAAAAAATGTTCACGAAGCCCCAATTTCAGGCATTTGAAAAATCGAAGCCAGGACCGAATAACGAGAAAATTCAAGAAACTGGGATTTGAGGGGAATCCGGGGTGAGAGTTAGCCATAGACTCGTGGAGAGGAACTGGCTAAATGCTAAGAAGGCTTGAAAGAAGCTTGAATTCCGGAAACAAAATATGTTAAAAGTAAGAGTTGGGGGCCTTAAAGGGCCAGTGAGTCGTACTAGCAATGGCAAAAACTCGAATATTCTTTACTTCTGACGTCCACGGATCAGATGTCTGCTTCATGAAATTTTTGAACTCAGCGAAGTTCTACCAAGCCAACGTGCTCATCCTTGGAGGGGATATCACCGGAAAGATGATCGTACCAATAGTCGATCAAGGAAACGGAACTTATGCAGCGGATTTCCTTGGAACCCAACAGATACTAAAAACACCGGAAGAAAAGGCTGCATTAGAGAAGAACATTCGAAATAGCGGATACTACCCATATCCAAGCACCGCCGCAGAAGTAGAGAAACTTCAAGCGGACAAACAACTCGTCGACCAATTATTCTCGAAAGTAATGGCTGACGGAGTCAAGAGGTGGGTTGGCATAGCGGAAGAGCGGTTGAAAGGAACCGACGTCAAAGTCTACATCAGTCCCGGTAACGATGACAGGTTCGATATTGATGAGGTTCTGAAATCAACCAATTCAAACATTTACCCTGAAGATCAAGTGATATCAATAGACGACAATCACGAAATGATCACGAGTGGCTGGGCGAACCCAACACCTTGGAACAGCCCTCGTGAAGTGAATGAAGAAGAGCTGCTCAAGAAATTTGAGGCCATGTGCTCGAAAGTCAAGAACATGGAGAACGCAATCTTCAATCTGCACGTACCCCCCAAAGATACTCCACTCGACTTAGCTCCAGAACTCGATCCCACCCTGAAACCGGTGGTAAGAGGAGGCGGAGGGGTAAGCATGATTCATGTAGGAAGTACCGCTACCCGACAGGTAATTGAGAAGTACAAACCCCTACTAGGCCTGCATGGGCACATCCACGAATCAAGGGGTTTCGTCAAAATCGGACGAACTCTCTGCATCAACCCAGGCAGCGAATATGGCGAAGGAATACTCCGCGGTGCAGTCATAAACCTCGACGAAAAAGGGGTTAAAAGCTACATTCTAACTCAGGGATAATCCCAAAAGACGACCGGAGAACAACTATTGGAGCAAACAAGCCGCTGCCTAATCTGCGGACAAGTGCTCCAATACCTCTTCGGTCGACCAAGAAAACTATGCGGCAACAAATCCTGCTATTTAGAATGGAAACGGCGTAGATACGCCAACCTGCAACTCGTAGCTCGCACCAGACGACTCTCAAGCATAGACTTCGAATTCGCCGATCCAATCTGCGTATGCGGTAGCGACAACTTCGCATGGACCCTGGAAGGGGTCTTCTGCTTGAAATGCGGCCTTCAAGAACCACTATTCTCTATAGAACCGTGGGTACCAGCAGAATTTGCGCCCAAACCGCCGTGTACCTGCTCTCAGACCTGCCGACAATCTGCAGCATACAAGCTCTGGGCCTACGTGTAAACGACTTTCTGCCCATCAAGTGCAGTATTATTGAAGTTCTCGGGCAACCTTTTGCGGCGGTAGCAACAACTCAACAAATTCGTCCCTCCCTATCTATCCGCCCACGTCTAATCCTAGTCGACGAGATTGGCCGACTATCATCCGCCAATATCAAATCAATAGGAACTATCTCCAGTGGCTTAATCCCCTTCGACCG
>DASQZS010000001.1:0-7465 GCA_035638535.1 Candidatus Acidiferrum sp. | reverse complement strand
CGGAGAGAAAATGGCTATCACAAACAAGCGCGCAGTTGAACTGGCATTAAGGATCTTAACTGAGCTTTCTAGATTGGCAGCGGAATCATCAGATGAAGCACAAATGCGAATACGCGTCTCGCAAAGGCCTGGAGATGAAGCAGCAGGCCGACTTACTGCTCTGGATATCGAAGAGTATGGTAGAGCAATTGTAATCGCTGAAGGTGCTAGGGGGCTATCATATTATTCTGACCTCCCCACTATACCATTGTCGACGAAGATTTCCATTGAAAATAGAATCGCATTGGAAGCCAAGTTCCAATCAGCGTTACAAGGCGGACATCTGAATTTAATTTGCATCGCTCCAGGAACCACTTCTCGAGCGTTGTTCAAGTTGACTCAGTATTCATATGAGACAGGATGCAAGTTCCAAACCTACACTTCCAACTACACGTCATGCAGTATCTGCAATCAGACGAGCCCAGGAATTATCCCGCGCTGCCCGCGATGTGGCTCAGATAGGCTCGTGTACACGGGGAGGTCGTCTTACGAAATTCTACCCTTCAACCTGTGGCCTGAAGAGAAACAAAGGAACGCCGACAATCGAACGTTGTATGAACTCCAGGCCTAAGACACAGCAATTATCAGCATAGGTTCAGCTGATATAATTACGACTTGACTTTTCAAGGTCAGGAATCACTTCAACATCAACACTCAGACCAGGAGGCATCTTAGTAGGCATGGGATCCTGAAGCAATGAGTCTGGTCCCTTCGATGCTAGTTTAGTTGCGGGATGATCTAATCCGAACGAATCCAATGAAATATGGTAGACTAATCTGCGAACTTCACGCTCCTCCACGTAACCCAAGGCGTGCAAGTATTCGTGCAGCAGAGTCGAATAGACGTAGGCATTGATTTCTCGAAGTGACCCGGCTCCCCTCGTCGCGATATCTAACGCATTTCGATTCATCACTATACCATTTGTTCCCATCGTATGAAATGCGCCAATATTTTGCGGCAACCTAGCTAAGTATAACATTAACCCCGACCTCCGGCGTCCCAGGGAAATCTCCGCAGTTTTCTTCACCAGTGCGAATACGTCGCTGAACTCTTCACAAGAATCCAACCGCGCGCCCATATTACTCAGGAGTTTTCATACCTCATTTTTCTCTTCTTCAAGTAGATGTCGGACTTTCTCGACGAAAGCAAGATACTCGCATAGTATCGTCTTACCTAATGGCGTTAGTCCGTATAGGTCGTCGGATAATTCATCAATCAGCTTATGAGTTCGTAGAAGCGGGACATTTTCGTAAATTAGCTTAGGATTGATGTCTTCTCGAAAGTGTCTTTTGCCTTGCGGCTCTTCGAGCAATGGAAGTAGCATTTTGACTCGTGTCTCATTGGTTAGAACATCCATCAATTCCAAAGCATCGCGAAATGCGCGTTCAAGCGCGCGATCACGCCAATTAAGATGTTCAATCACGAACTTGCCGGTACTTACTGCTTCTTGGAATTTTGAATCGATTGAATCTGAATTCACTTTGAAGGGATAGACGACGACAGCCATGGAGTTATCCGATTCTTCGACCATCTCCAGCTCTTTTATCAACGTCTCGTCCGGGAGCTTCGTTTCACAGAAAACCGCAGTCAACTTCTTGTCATTTACACCTACAAGGTCTGCAGTGAACTTTCGTGAATGCTTCTCAGGGTCATAAAGTATAGCGTCTACGAAAGTGTCAACATCAGAGTTATGCGACAGACTTCTGGCTGCATGAAACTTTTCGAGAAGATGAAGTTCAGTTTCATCCTTCTCAGATCGGAAATCGCCACGGAACCTTTCGTAGTCCAGTATGTGCTTCGAAAGCACACGGCGCTTTCGGGCTGATGGATGAACTTCCAGATTCATGCTAAATCAACTCTCAATGGTGGCAGAGGAAATATAAGCGTTACCTCAGGTAACAGGATTTACTTTAGAACTCCTAAAACTAGACCGATAAGGCTCATCCTGACCAGCAGTCCGTACCATACTTGTTTGAAGTACTTTGCATGAGAAGTGGCATCCACGTCGTACGCGATTTCATCGACACGTGGGAGTGGATGCATGACGATCATCTGTTTCTTTGCACGCGACAGATCATTAGCAGTGAGTCTGTAGAAACCACGGACTTTCTCGTAATCTTCGAGTGAACCGAACCGTTCCTTTTGGATTCGGGTTACGTAAATCACATCTACGTCCGGAATAACTTCCGACAGGTCCTCGGATTCTTGCACTTTTACGCGTTGACTAACCTCTTCCAGAACTTCCTTCTTCATTCGAAGCAAAGATGGAGACACTAAACGCAATTTAATGTCGTATAGCGAAAGCGCGTATGCTAGGGAATGAACGGTTCTACCGTATCGCAAGTCTCCGACCAAAGCTATACTTAGCCCATTAAGCTTCCCCAGTTCCTTCCGTATTGTGTACAGGTCTAGCATGGCTTGCGTTGGATGCTCCTCTGCACCTGTACCAGCATTTATTACCGGAATCTCAGAAAACTCCGCTGCCAGACGTGCGGCCCCTTCCAACGGATGGCGAATAACCAAAACGTCAGCATAGTTTTCGACGACTCGAATTGTATCTGCCAAATTCTCTCCTTTTTCGACTGAAGCAATTTTTGGCTCCGCAAAACCAATGCAGTTGCCTCCAAAACGATACATCGCCGACTCGAAGCTTAGTCGTGTTCTTGTGCTTGGCTCAAAGAATAGGGTCGCCATAATCTTACCGTTAAGGTCACGCGAACCCACGCTAGCCATAGGTTCGACGACATCCGTCGTATCCAGAACATAGTCTATTTCTTCACGTGAAAAATCTCTAATTGAAACAACGTCTCTACCGTCGAAATTCACTGAATGCCGCCCGTTTGCCCTTGCATATCACAGTTAAGAAGTTTCTTCATGAAACATACTGACTTCATAGTATAACGATCTATGAAAATTCAGCAAAGTTTAGCAAGGCCCTTGAAATCACCAAGGAAGGCAGCATCCTAGATCAGCCCTACTCCTAAGGAAATTGTGGAAAGGCGATGGACGGAGTCGACGATTGTGTCCGAAATTAGACAGAGGGAAAGTCGACTACGCCAAGACCTTCGTCCGACGAGTTCGCTTAATGTAACCCAATGCGAGAATCCCTACGCCAAGACCGGCTAGGATAGATTCTACTGGAAAACCAGGGATACATCCCCCAGTAACTGTGACACCAAAGGTTTCCTGTCGTGTGATGCTACCGCTCGTTGCGGTAATCTGAATCGGGTAAGTGTTTGCGACTGCTGAGCAAGTGATCGAGATAACTACCTCTGACGTGGCCGCTGCACTCGGAGAGGGTGTAAGAGGGTTTGTGGAAAATGACACACTCATTCCTGCCGGAACACCGGAAGATGCCAGAAGGACCGGACTGCTGAAGTTATTCCACGATTGAATAGTAGCGACTACCGACATCGGAGAGGACTCAGGCGATATTTGCAGCGAAGTTGGGTTTATTGAAAGCGTGAAATTCGGACAAAGCGGTGGACAAACTTTGATCGGTGGGAGACTCGTGACGTCGAGCGTGACCATCGTCGTATGTATGGTAGCGTTACCGGTAATTGTCAAAGTGTAACTTCCAACTGGAGTCGACGGTGTCGTCTGCACAGTTAAAACGGAACTGAACGGAGTGTTACCGGAGTTAGCATTCAGGTTCCATGTTACACCGGGCGGAGGTGATGATGATACTCCCAAGTTGACTTCCGCTTGACCGCCACATACTGAGCCTACAGTCACATCATAAGTTGTACGTTGCCCTTGCACAACCGACTGACTTGACGGAGACGCACTCAGAGTGAAATCGGGTTTGAGACTCACGCAAACATCACTACAGTTTCCTGCGTTGTCGCACGCTGTAACGGTAATAATGTAATTCGCCTGATCTTTGTAGATGTGATTTTGGACGTCATCGACCTGACTTTGACAGCAAAATACCACATCCTTGGTTGAGCCGTCTCCAAAATCCCAATGCAAGCTCGTAATCCAGAGCCCGGTGGAAGTTTTCGCCGCTACGTTAAACGAGTATGCGGGTGGGTATAGAACAGTTAGTTGAGGGGGAGCATCAAACCAGACTTGGACGACTTGACTACCATCCGCGTGAATTGTGAATCCGCGTTCAGGAGCGGCGTAACCCATACTGATAACCGAAGACAATATTATGATAGCGATAATCGCAGTTGATGCTGAGTGAATGGCCTTCAAGAACAAAGAAACCTCAATCGATGGTTGGTGATGGTATCCAGCCACAAATCGAGAGTTAAGCCATCTTTACGTAACCCAGTGAAATACGAGGGGTTAGAGTATGGATTTTTGAGTCCGAGATGAATCTTTCACAAGATTTCAGGGTTATATAACCCTCAGAAAGGATACATCCAGAATCGACTTGGAAACAAGCCAAGAACTTTACGTTAAGAAGATCAAGGACGGTACGGTCATCGATCATATTACACCAGGGTACGCATTGGAAGTTCTCATGATACTAGGCATAAACGGAAAGGACGGGGAAGTTGTGAGCGCGGCAATCAATGTCCAAAGCGAGCGGCAACACCATAAAGACATCGTCAAAATCCAGAACCGAGAATTGAAGCCATCCGAAGTTGACAAAATCGCCTTAATTGCACCAAACGCAACAATTAACATAATTCGAAATTACGGCGTAGCTTCTAAGAAGGCCGTCGAACTTCCTCCAACAATCCGAGGGATGATGAAGTGCGATAACCCATCATGCATATCTAACTCAAGAGAACCAATAGAAGCCCAATTCGGAGTCGAACAACGTCAACCTGCTCGCTTGCGATGCTACTTCTGTGGACACATAATGGAACGCGAGGATATCCTTAAACAGTTTTAACCGCATCCACAAAACGGGGACTTAATTCAAATTTGGGAAAAATTGCTTTAATCGGTGACCGATCAACTTCCACATACTTCAAAGTGAGCGGAATCAGGAACAGCTTCGCAGTTAAGAACCGTGACGATGCTGAGAAAATATTCAGACGAGTACACTCCGACGAAACAATCTCACTCGTCATGGTAACCGAACCAGTGTACAAGTGGATTCAGCCAATTCTTGAGAGAACACGGAAGGAGTTCCCGTTGGTTGTTTCGATACCGGCAAGAGGTGCCCAGAAAGCCGAAGTGGACGCATTAGCTCAACTTATCAAGCGTACGGTAGGCATCGAACTAAAAATGAAGACATAGGAATGCGATGCTTTTTATGCTCATGAGAGATAAATTTACAGAATAAGAATCACTTCACGGTGAGCCCACAACGCCCGAAGCAGATATTCTAAAAGAGACCCAACGGATCCTAGATACCGCTGAGAAACATAACATAGTGCTCCGACTGTTCGGCGGGATGGCAGTGAGATTCCGTTGCCCCAGTGCTACCCACCGAAACCTAGAACGCAAATACGCAGACATCGATTTCATGGGATTAAAGAAACAGTCGAAACAAATCAAAGGACTCTTCCAAAAGGACCTTGGATATACTCCACGAGAAATCTTCAACGCCCTTCAAGGCGACAAGCGATTAATCTTTAATGACTTAGAGAACGAAAGACGAATCGACATCTTCCTCGACGTCTTCGAGATGTGCCATCGATTCGACTTCAAAGATCGTCTCGTAAAAGACAAAATCACCCTACCGATAGCTGACTTGCTGGCTACAAAATTGCAAGTCGTAGAGATCACAGAACGTGAATACCGAGACATCATCGCATTAGTTCATGATCACGAAATCACCGATGGCGACTCACCCGATTCGATAAACGGCACGTATCTGGCGCAGCTAACAGGTGACGAATGGGGAATCTACAAGACATTCTCAATCAACATTTCGAACATACTCTCAGCTCTACCTCGCTACAAGCTTGAAACAAAAGATGAAGAACTAGTACGCAAACGCCTCGATGATTTGCAAAATCGATTCGAGAACGCTCCGAAATCGATGCGGTGGAAACTTAGAGCCCGAGTCGGGGAGAAAGCAAAATGGTACGAATTGCCAGAACAGGACAAGAAAGTTGTCGATTCTCGCGTGACATAAACAGAAACTATCTGAAACATTACCCCTAGCGGAAAAATTGGTAGCCCGGGGGAGACATTCGGACACTATACGAGCAGTCATTCGAACTCCCGTCGGCGGGTCCAAAGCCCGCTATTGAAGGGGCAAACCCTTGCTTCTGCGGGTTCAGCTGTCCGCTACACCACCGGGCTACATTTTGCCAAAAAATAATCTGGCACTATCTAACCTTTTGTTTCCACACTAACATCGCTAACTATTAGTCTGTGAATGAACCTCGCACGACCCATGCTTCATACCTAAGGAACACTCTATGAACTCGCTAAAGCAGATCGGATCGGAACCTGCACTACTGCTACGACGAGGAAAAGAAAAAATCATAGTCGTAGGAGATCTGCACATTGGCTGGGAAGTCACATTATCCCGTCAAGGAATTCACGTGCCCTCGCAAACCTTTAAGATGTTGTCTAGGCTGAGAGAAATAATTCAAAACGAAAAGCCAACGCGCGTAATTATGTTGGGCGATGTCAAACACAGCGTTAGTGGCGCAGAACTTGAAGAATGGCGTGACGTTCCAGAATTTTTCGAGGAACTAGCCAAACTCGTCCCATGCATCCAAGTAGTTCTGGGTAACCACGACGGTAACCTAGAACCATTGACTCCCTCGAGTGTGCAACTAATTCCATCAACAGGAATCGAATTATGGAAAAAATTCGGCCTCATACATGGTCACGCTTGGCCCGCGCCAGAACTACTTGAATGTGAAACATTGATTCTCGGACATCTCCACCCCGCCATCACCTTACGAGACGCTATGGGATACAGGCTAACGAAACCAGTATGGATCATTGCACCATGCGATGTACGAAAGCTCATCCCCGGAGTTCTAAAAGCAGCTAACGTTGCCGTTAAATCAGGTAATCCTCAACAAATTCTGAACGAAAGATTTCACATAAAACCAGCCGTTCGAAGATGCGTCTTCATCCCACCATTCAACGACTTCCTCGGCGGTAGACCAGTAAATTCTAAGAGGATTGAGGAAACACATGCAGGCGAAGGTCTAGGTCCTATAGTGAGATCTCGCGCAGTCGATTTAGAGAACGCGGAGATCCATCTACTTGACGGAACCTACCTAGGACATGTGCGCGAGTTGAGGGCGTTTGGTTAACTGCCTACCTATGACCGGGATTGTCACAGGTCATGCAGTACCAGCGCCGGTGATTACCGGAATAGTAGAGTTCTCTGCCGCAAGTTGGACACAGCGGATGTCTAGGCACCTCAGGAGCTGAAGGTTGAACAGGCGGTCCTCCCGCACCAGGCATAGGCATTCCTGGCATTCCAGGCATCATTCCCGGAGGCGGTCCTCCAACGCCAGGCATAGGCATTCCTGGCATTCCAGGCATCATT